>JADLEA010000194.1 GCA_020846365.1 Bacteroidota bacterium | reverse complement strand
TGCTCATGAATGTACCTCCTTGTGGACGGATACCGAATCCCGACCCTCCGCCAGTCGCCGGGAGGCGAGACAGAGAGTAAAGGGGTTCTGACGTGAATTATGGAGCTTTGTTAAAGACAGTCATAGTGCGTTCAATGCCGCTGTGTACAAATGATTCTACCGCGTCCGCTGCCCGCCGGATCATTGCCGCGGCTGTTTCCCGTTCCTCCTCTTCAAACGCTGAGAGCACGAAAGAGGCAGTCTCCTCGCCCGGTTTCAGCGCCGCGGATCCGATGCCGCACCGAAGGCGGGGGAATGCATCGCTTTCCAGGTGGTAGATGATTGAAGCCAGCCCGTTGTGTCCACCGTCGCTACCTTCCTTGCGCAGCCGGAGCGTTCCCAGCGGGAGCGCGAAATCATCGGCGACGACGAGGCATGCTTCGATTCCCACGCCCTGCGCCTCCAGAACCTCTTTCACGGCAGTACCGCTGTTGTTCATGAACGTAGTAGGAGCTGCGAGGGTGACGCGCTGCTCACCGCGGACCACCACGGCACTGAAGTAGTCACCTCTTCCTTCACGCAAAGAGCATTTCCACCGGGCGCAAAGCTCGTCCAACACCAGGAACCCGACATTGTGACGGGTTTCCCGGTACCGGGCTCCGGGGTTGCCGAGGCCCACAACCACAACATCGTCCACGGGATTCCCGAACGGGGGTTACTTTTCTGGTTTCGCTTCGCCCTTGGACGGGGCAGCACCTTTGGCCGGAGCACCGGCCTTGGCGGGGGCGGCACCCTCTTCGCCTTCCTCTTCCTTCTTCCCCTTGCCCACGACTTCGGGTTCGGCGGCAGCAGCTTCTTCGGTCGCGGCCGGCGCCTCTTCTTCCTTCACCAGCGTCGGCGGCATGACCCCGACAATCGCGCTGCCGAGCGCCTCGACAATCGTCACATTGGGCACGGTCAACGAGCTTACGTGCACAAAGTCGTTGATGCCGAGCTCTGCGACGTTGATCTCAAACTTCTCGGGAATGTCCTTCGGGAGGCACGACACCTTCAGCTTGTGAATAAAGTGCTGCAACATCCCGCCGTCGCGCACACCCTTGGGAACGCCGCCTGTGAGGACGACCGGGATCTCGATCGTCAGCTTCTCATGCTCTTTGAGTCCTTGAAAATCGAAATGCACGGGCTGATCCGTGACGGGATCGAACTGCACGTCCTTCAGGATGGCCTTCCGTGTCGATCCGTCCGCCAGGCGCAAGTCGATCACGTGTGCTTCAGACGTGAACACCAGCTGACTCAGTGCAGGCGCCGGCACCTGAATATTGATATTCTCTTCGCCGCGGGAATAGTATACACCGGGGATCATTCCGTTCCACCGTGCGTATTTCGCGTGCTTCTTTGTGGACTGACGGATTTCGGCATTTACCACGACTTCGGACATTGTGTGCTTCTCCTCGTTACATCGCTACGCTGGATTAACTCTTGTCGACATCAAAAAGGGAACTGATAGATTCATGATTGAAGGATCGCCGGATTGCTTCCGCGAAAATGAACGCGATGGATTCCACCTCGATCTTGGACGACTCCGCCCGCAGGGGGATCGTATCGGTGACCAGCAGGCGCTGCAACCGGGATGCTTGCAGGCGCTCGTGTGCCGCTCCCGACAGGACCGGGTGCGTACATGCGGCGTAGACCGACGCCGCACCGGAGCGATGGAGAGCTTCTACCGCATTGCAGAGTGTCCCTGCTGTATCCACCAGATCATCCACGATCAAAATATTCTTGCCTTGCACGTCCCCGATAATGTTCATCACTTCCGCAACATTCTGCCGGGGCCGGCGTTTGTCAATGACAACCAGATCGGCTTCAAGGCGCTTCGCGTACGCCCTTGCCATCTTGATCCCGCCCACGTCCGGCGACGCCACGGCCAGGTTCTTGATCTCTTTGCGCCTGAAGTGTTTCACGAGCACGGCCGAGCTGTACAAATGGTCCACGGGAATATCAAAGAACCCCTGCACCTGCGGCGCATGCAGGTCCATCGTGATCACCCTGTCCGCACCCGCCGTGGTGATCAGGTTCGCGACCAGCTTCGCCGTGATAGAGACCCTCGGCTGGTCCTTCCGGTCCTGGCGGGCATAACCGAAGTAGGGTATGACCGCCGTGACTTTGCGCGCGGAGGCCCTCTTGGCTGCGTCGATCATGATCAGCAGCTCCATCAGGTTTTCCGCCGGAGGATTCGTGGATTGAACGATGAAAACGTCCGAACCACGGATGTTCTCCCCAAACTTCACCCACAATTCGCCGTCACTGAAGGATTTGATCTCACAGTCACCCATCGGCTCGCCAATCGCTTCCGCGATTTTTGAGGCAAGGGGGCGGTTGGATCGCCCTCCGAAAACCTTCAAACTAGGCATGGTGAGTCAGGCTGTCTTTGTTTAAGCTCATAAAGATAATGAAAGCATGCTACTTATGCAAGGCGTTTTTGGGGGTGTTTTGGCGGAATTGACTTTCGCCCCGATTCTGCATATCTTTTCATGATTTCCCTAACCCCATTCCGGAGCCGTCAATGCATTCGAGCACAAAGACCCTGGCCCACCCCTGGAGCATATCTGAACAGTCGGCGCTCATCCAGATCATGTGGATAAGCGCATTCGCCGCTGCCACGGCCCTGGGTGCCCGAGTTGAAATCCCCCATCAACCTGTTCCGTTTACTCTGCAGACCATGATGGTCTTGCTGGCCGGCGCGTTCCTCGGCCCGCGAAACGGGGCAATGAGCCAGCTTCTCTACCTTGGTGCCGGTTCGATCGGGCTACCGGTTTTTGCCGGTGGTGCGATTGGTTTCGCGCGCATCCTTGGCCCGACAGGCGGCTACCTCATTGCCTTTCCCATCGCTGCGGCACTGGTCGGCTTCCTCATCAGCCAGCGGCGATCACTCCTCTGGACCGCGCTCTCCATGGCGGCCGGACTGGTGGTCATCTTCCTGTTCGGCGCGGCACAGCTTTCTCTCTATGTCAAAGATTTCCCCACGGCGATGAGCTCGGGCTTCCTGTTGTTCTCCTGGTGGGATCTGCTGAAACTCGGCGCGGCGAGCATGATCTACCACGAGGTTGCGAAAAGGTGGCCCAGAGTGGGTTGAGCGATTCCTGAATCGCGACTGCAAAAAGTACAACGCAGCAGAGAGCGTTCGCAGTGACAGCCGGGTTCCAAGCCCGGCTGTGCTATTTCTCGAAGGCGAGATGGGCCGACCACCGGTTGAAGAGCTCCGCCGTTGCCTTCACATCCCGTAAACAGTATTCCGCGATTTCCCGGTAACGTTTCTCCCCGAACAGCTGGGCCATGTCCAGGCCGGTGATTCCTTCCTCTTTCGGACTCGTGATCCCGAACGCCTTGCAGTAGAAATCCAGATTGAACCGGCGCGTGGCGCCGTAGAACGAGAGTTGCTCCAGCAGGTCACAGTGTTCGTTCGTCGCGTACCGGTATCCCATCAGATTACGGGTCGGTTTGACGCCGAGCAGGGCCGAGCGCAACATGACGAACGGGCAGTCAAACCCGCGCCCGTTGAATGTGACAATCTGCTTGTAGTGGGAGACGGAGTTCCAGAAGTTTTCCAGAAGTTCCGTCTCGCTGCAGGGCACGAGCGATACCAGTCCGTCGTCGACGAGCGATTGACTTTCGTCTGGCCCGAGGTAGAAGACCTTGCCTTGATGCGTGTCGGGATTGAGCATGCCGATGGCAAGCACTTGCGCGGTGAGCGGGGTGAGGCTGAGCCGCTGAATGGCCTCGATGCGTTCTTCCTCGGTCTTTGCCAGCTTGGTGAGGTACGTCTGCTGCGCTTCATCAAAGGAGTCGAACGGGTAGGCGAGCGTTTCGATGTCAAAGACTACGCGGGAGATCATGCGGGTCCTCCTCGGATGAGAGATCCAGTGTGTGCAGCACCTGATTGATGACGGCCCATGCGTACCCCCTGCGTGCGAGCATGCCCGCCACGAGCCGGCGGCGTTTCAGAGGATCGGTGTGCCGGGAGCCGCTCACGGTCCTGGCGAGGTACCGTTGTGCGAGGTCGAGGGCCATGTGTTCAACATCCACGCCCGGCATGATCTCGCGGAGACACTCATCGATGACCGGCCGTGCAACGCCCAGAAGCAGAAGTTTCCGTCGAAGCTGCATCTCCCCCTGAGGCCGGAGTGCCAGCGCGTTGCGCACATAGGTCCGCGCGAACTCTGCGTCGTTGACCAGCCCGCTGCTTTTCAGGTCGTCGACGATCCGCGCAATCTCGCTGTCGCCGAATTCCTTTTCGCGCAATCGATCGCGGATTTCTTTTTCGGACCGGGGGCGGTGGGAAAGCAGCCGCAGCGCAGCGGTACGCGCCTGAAACAGCGTCTCTTCCGAGGTGAGTTGGCCGATGCGCAGGGGTGAAAGCTCATCGCCCACACGCAGGGCGGCGCGGAGGAGAGTCTCCTTGCTCAGACCGAGGGCGAACTCTCCGTCAACGTAGAGGTTGACCCGGTCGCGGCGTTTCTGCTGGGTTTCGATCCGTGTGATGCGCACCGGCGTTCAGTGTGCGATCACTTCCTTTTTGACGGTTCGACCTTCGCGGGTTGCCTGGCCTCGGGTGCAGTTTCCTGCTTGGCTGTGGCCTTTTCCTCGGGGCCTCCCGGTTTGGCTTTGCCGTTCGGCATAGGAAGGTTGAGCTTTCCGCGAGTCTCACGCTCGATGGTGAGCGTGATCTTGTCGTTCTCCTGGAGGTACTTCTTCACGGCATCCCGTCCCTGCCCGATGCGGTCCTCTTTGTAGGAGAACCAGGAACCGGATTTGGCGATCACATTGAGCTCAACAGCCGTATCCACCAGATCGCCCAGGCGGGAGATTCCCTCATTATAAAGGATATCGAACTGCGCCTCGCGGAAGGGGGGAGCAACCTTGTTTTTTACCACCTTGACGCGCGTCCGGTTCCCGATGATATTCGTTCCGTCTTTGATGGCTTCGATGCGTCGGACGTCCATGCGGACGGACGCGTAGAATTTGAGCGCGTTGCCGCCGGTGGTGGTCTCGGGGTTGCCGAACATCACGCCGATCTTCATGCGGAGCTGATTGGTGAAGATGACCGACGTCTTGGATTTGCTGATGGCTGAGGTGAGTTTCCGGAGGGCCTGGGACATCAACCGGGCCTGAACGCCCATGCTGGGATCGCCCATCTCACCTTCGATTTCCGCGCGCGGAGTCAGGGCCGCGACAGAATCGATGACAATAACGTCCAACGCTCCGCTCCGCACAAGCGTTTCCACGATCTCGAGGGCCTGCTCTCCAAACTCGGGCTGGGAAAGGAGGAGATCGTTCGTGTTTACGCCCAGTTTCTTTGCGTAGGCCATATCCAGGGCATGCTCGGCGTCCACGAACGCGCAGATCCCGCCGGTGCGCTGCGCCTCGGCAATGATATGGAGGCAAAGGGTGGTTTTCCCCGAAGATTCCGGACCGAATACCTCGATCACGCGGCCTCGGGGAATCCCGCCGATGCCCAGCGCGGCATCCAGCGAGATTGAGCCGGTGGAGATGACCTCCACCTGCTGGATGGGTCCCTCGCCAAGCCGCATCACGGACCCCTTGCCGTGTTGCTTCTCGATCTGGTCAATTGCGATTTTCAGTGCCTGGGCTTTGGCGTCTTTGTCGTCAGCCATTCTCGTCTCCATATGTACCAGTAATACTTCTTCACATTCAAAATTCCGACGCTAACAGCAATCCTCGATCTTCAATTTTCCATCTTCAAGTGTTGCAGCTCCATCCTTGCGACAATGGAATACACCGATCCACTCGGTCGGAGCTCACTCTGCACCAGCAACATTTCATGAATCAGAACCGGCGGGCAGTCAAAGGTAATGGTTTCCAGAGTGTCAAGCAACTCCCCGATGCCGCGCCGGCCTTTGACCCGGCCGAGGGTCACGTGGGGAGCAAACGCACGTCGTTCAAGCTCGAAGCCGAACGCGCTCACGGCCTGATCGACGGACCTGGCAAGCGACGTGAGCATGGTCTGGGGGTCGCGTATTCCCGCCCAGATAATGCGGGGCTCGCGACGATTGGGAAAGTAGCCCAGTCCGGAGTACATGACGGAGAGAGGGGAAAACGTCCCGGCGATTTCCTGCAGACACCGCTGTATGTCCTGCACAACCCCGGCATCGGTATCGCCCAGAAACTTCAAGGTGCAATGGAGTTTGTCGTCTGATTCCCACTTCACGTCGGTCCGGATAGCTTTCATCTTGTTGCGTGCCTCAATCAAGGCGGGACGCACAGTGGATGGCGTGTCGATCGCAATAAACAGACGTGGCAACGGAGTCTCCCGGGGCATCTCGCATAGGTGGGCCGGAGGAACTGCACCATGTCCGGCAGCCGAGTCGCCTCATAACGTATGAAGATCAAAGCCGGGACGCAAGGCGGCCGTGCGATGGCTACCGGTCTCTTCGTTGCGTGCGGATCGCGCACGGCGCTGCGCGTCCTTGGCGAGGCCCAGGGCTTAGTGCCGCAACCATTCACTTTGCCAGGATCAGTTTGATCCGGGCGGTTCTTCCATTCGATGCCAGTGAAGCTATGTATGCCCCGGTCAGTAGATCCTTCGCATTGAAGAACACCCGGTGCGTCCCGGCCGGCTGGGATCCATCGACCAGCGTAGCGACCACTCTCCCCAGCATGTCAAAGACGCGGAGCGTTACGTGTCCTGCATGCGCGGTGGTGTATCCGATCGTCGTGCTCGGGTTGAACGGATTCGGGTGGTTCTGACTCAGACCGAAAACCAGCGGAGCGGTTTCGCCG
This sequence comes from Bacteroidota bacterium, assembly GCA_020846365.1. Taxonomy (GTDB): domain Bacteria; phylum Bacteroidota; class Ignavibacteria; order UBA10030; family UBA6906; genus JAGDMK01. Next base: position 9,975 of record JADLEA010000194.1, on the reverse strand, counting down.
ACATGTGCTAGGATTTCAACCCGGACAGGATCGGAAAACGTCATGCCTCCGGCCAGATCCACCTGTCTCAGTCTGTAGAACCAGGCACCGGGGGGGACATTGACATCCGTATACGTGTACTCGTGCGATGTGACGGCAGTTCCATGGCCGGGAACGAAGGCATGTGCTAACGGACTGAAGACGCCGTCTGTTTCGCATCGGCGCTCGACGAAGAACCCGTAGTTATTCACCTCGCTTACGGTGGTCCATCTGAGCCAGACGTCTTGCGCAACCCTCATGCCCCGGAATGCAGTGAGCTGGACGGGGAGCGCAACTTCGGACCAGAACTCGGAGATCCGGATCCCGTCGATTGAAGCGGTTGGTGTATCACTGCCATCCTGCCGGAGCGCAAAACGTGCCGCCCCCGCGGGCTCAGAGGTACTCGTACTAACCTGGTGAACGACCGGTGATGGCTGGGAGCCGGCAAGATCTGGGTTGAGCCATAAAGAGGCCACGTCATTGGAATCCCCGTCCACAAGCTGATATCCCAGGATCACCAGATAGGTTTCAGCTGGAGTCAGGTCTGTTTCGTACCACGCCGCGCTCGCGTTCTGGGATGTCGCCCTGATGCCGAGCTGATACGTGTCGGGGCCAATCCCTTTCCGGATGCAGAGCCGTCCGTAAAATGCCGTTGTACTGTTGCCCGGAAGGAGGGCGGAGAAATGGTCGCCCACACCGCTGGTGTTCGCCGCCAGTCCGGCCGTGGTGTCGACATTCAGGAGGAACGCCGCAAAGAGCGTGGAACCGACGGGGAGCGGGGTGAAGGAAGCGTACGCGTCTTCCGCGGAGGTGGATGTCGAGCGGAGCCGGAGCGTCCCTCCTGCTCCGGAACCTGGATAGCCGGGGAATGAGAGGTTTGCATCGACGACCATCAGCGCATTGCCTGTGCCGCTGAAAGAAGTCCATGCTCCGCCGCTGACATTTGCACCGCCGTTCAGGTCTGTCAGTTGGCCAGAGGCGTAAACGAAGTTCTCTTGAAGCAGCTGGGGCGTTGCCGGAAGGGCGCACCCAATCAACAGGGCAGCCAGCCAAGATTCCCGCAGATGAAGTCTCATCTGTTATCCTCCCTGGATAGTGGAATGAGGAGATTGCCTCATCCGCGGGAATGAAGCTGTGTGGACATGCAGAAGAACGGCCGGGCGGATCAACGAGTGGCGCGCCGCCCGGAGTGAAATCCTAGCTGTTACGCGTGGCTCTATCCACCAGATACAGAATCGACTGGTACTGCACGCCGCTGTGGACGGTAAGGCCGATTTCGCAGGTGCGACTTGTCGAGTACCCCCCTTCGCAGTCGTCGGGGATTGCGGCTCTCAGTGGCGCGAGAGCGGCAGCATTCAGTTCCGGAACGGTGAAGCCCCGGTCTCCGGCCCAGCCGCAGCATTCAACTCCATGCGGGACGATCACCCGCTAGGCGCTTTTCTCGGCCACGGATCTCAGACCCGCAGCCAGGCCCATTTTTTCCGAACTGCATGTCGAGTGGATGGCCACGGTGATGGGAAGCCGTTGAAATGTCAGACGTGGGACGACATACTTCAGCACGAATTGCACGGGTTCCGCCAGCCGCAAACCGGAGGTGAATGTCTCTTTCATTCTATACAGGCACGGGCTCATATCCACAAGTACCGGAAAGGTCCCGTTGTGTGAGGCCTTCAGGAGTGCCTGCTCCAGCTGTTTCGCCTTCGCGTCTCCCTGGCGCTTGAACCCCTTGCTCGCGAAAGCCATTCCGCAACAGAGCTCGTCCACATCCTCAGGAATGACGACGGCATATCCGGCTCGATGCAGAAGATCCACCACCACTGTCGTGAGTGAGCGCTGGTCGTTGTCTTTGCGTGCCGGGCCCATCGTGCGGTTGATGCAGCTTGGGAAGTACACCACGGTGGACAGCGAAGCTGCATCGGCTGCACCCTGTTCTGTTCGACGGCCGTCCTGGAGTGCGGCGGATTCTGACGGGGTGGTCTTCAGGATACGGGCACCCCGCGGCATTGCCGGATTCCACAGTGGAATCGTATCCCCGCTGAGTGATCGAAGCCCGCGGGAGAGCGAGCTCATTATTCTCGTTCCCAACACCTGATGCGTTGCGTGAACGAGATTGAGTCCGATCCTCATGCCGCCGGTAACGAGGGTCATATGCCGGGACAGGAATGTGGCAACGCTGTTTGCAGTCGGACTGTGGCTCTCGAACCTGAGGTCTTTGATCAGCGTGCCGGTGTCGATCCCGACGGGGCAGCTGGTTGCGCACAGGCCGTCGGTGGCACAGGTTTCATTTCCATCGTATGCAAAGAGCTTCCGGAATTCGGTCAAACGGGAGTTATCCTCGCGTGAAGCCTGCAGGCGCGCCATCTCTCTGTATGCCACAATCCGCTGGCGGGGAGTGAGCGTCAGCGTGCGTGACGGGCAGTGGACTTCGCAGAAGCCGCATTCGATGCACTTGTCGATGATTGCGTTCGCCTCAGGCATCGGCTTGAAGTTCCTAAGATGCACCTGAGGGTCAGGATTCAGGATCACACCGGGATTCAGGAGTCCGGCAGGGTCGAAGATGGATTTGAGCTCCTTCATGAGGGCATAGGCCTCGGCGCCCCATTCCAGCTCGACAAACGGAGCCATATTCCGGCCCGTGCCGTGTTCCGCCTTGAGAGACCCATCGTAGGTGTTGACAACCATATGCGTTACGTCATCCAGCAAGGCCTTGTATCGCTGGACCTCTGAAGGGCTGGAGAATTCCTGGGTAAAGACAAAATGGAGGTTCCCTTCCAGCGCGTGTCCGAATATAATAGCCTCGTCGTAGCGATATTTCCGAAGGAGATCCTGGAGTTCCAGAGTGGCTTCTGCGAGGCGTGGTACGGGGAATGCCACATCCTCGATGATGACCGTGGTTCCGGACTCGCGCATGGCACCCACGGAAGGGAAGAGTCCCTTGCGGATATTCCAGAGCACGGTGTACTCCGCCGGGTCTGCGGTGAATGAGAGGGGACGCACCTTGGGAAGGTGTTCCAGGACGGTGGAGATCTGTTGGATCTGCTCTGCGAGTGTGGTCGCCTCGGGCGCACGGGTCTCTACGAGCAATGCCGCAACCCGGCCTTCCAGGTCCTTGAGGTATCCCGGCATGCCTGTCTTCTCCTGCACAGAGCGCAGGGAAGCCCGATCCATGAGCTCCACAGCATCGACAGGTGCCTGCTTCAGGATCGTCACCGCGGTGCATGCCGTCTGCATATCCGGGAAGAGCATCAGTGCGCTGGCTTTGTGCGGGTGTTCCGGCACGGTGTTGTACGTGACTTCCGCGATGAATCCCAGCGTCCCTTCAGACCCGATCATGAGGTGCTGGAGGATGTCTATGGGATCGTCGAAGTCCACGAGGGCATTGAGGCTGTAGCCCGTGGTGTTTTTCATCTTGAACTTGCGGCGGATACGGTCGGCCAGAGGGGTGTTTTCTTTCACGCGTTTCGCAAGCGCGGAGAGCCGCTCGAGCAGTTCAACATGGGAAGCTGAGAACTCCTCACGAGAGGCCTTCGAGGAAGTATCCAGCAGCGACCCGTCGGCCAGGATGATGCGCATGGCAGCCAGCGTACGGTAGCTATTCTGCGCAGTGCCACAGCACATGCCGCTGGCGTTGTTGGCTGCGATGCCGCCGATCATGGCAGCGTTGATGGATGCCGGGTCAGGGCCGATTTTCTTGCCATGCGGCGCGAGGAACAGGTTTGCATGCGCCCCGATGATCCCCGGTTGAAGGCGCATTTGCGAGGCATCGGAGTTAATGGACCACCGATTCCAATGCTCCCCCAGCACCACGAGGACAGAATCGGAGATGGCCTGGCCGGAGAGGCTCGTGCCGGCCGCGCGGAACGTGAGAGGGATCCGGAGCAGTTGTGCCTGCTTCAGGACGGCGATGACTTCCTCTTCGGTTTCGACCTTGATGACGAGTTCCGGGATGAGCCGGTAGAAGCTGGCATCGGTCCCGTAGGCGAGCCTGCGAAGTTCATCATGGATCAGCCGTTCAGAAGGTATGATTGATGAGACGGCTTGGCAAAGCGAGGCGTATTTTCCGGAAAGCATTGCGGTCCTTCGGATGGGAGGTGGCTCACCCAAGATAACCAAAAAAACCGAGAGGTTGAAGAGGGCAGGGGACGAGGGACATCGAGCGTTTGATTTTTCGTTGAAACGGCTGTAGATTGCACGGACACTATGAGGATGCGAAAGTGAGAGCACTGTCGTGACCACCCTCCCCGGAGCTGCACATACCTCGCGCAAACTGGGCCTCATCCTCGCCCTGCTTGTCATTCTTCCCCTTGTGTTCTATTCCGCCTACGAGTTTGCCTCGCTTTCGGAAGGAGAAGAGCTCATGCGGGAGATGTACAGACGGCAGCTGGACGCCATCCTCTTTTCTCTCAACATGCATGCATGGGACGTCTGCTCGCACTGGGCCACGCAGCTTGACCTGACGCTCCGCGACGACGCGCAAGGGGATCGTGCTGTGCTTGAGGCCTTTCTGAACAGGACGCCCACGCTCGAGACCGTTATCCTGGCGGACACCGCGCTGAAGGATATCAGAATTTTTCGTCAGGAGGCGGCCACAGGTCAGATGCTCACCGCAGAGGAGTTCCTCGGCCTGGTTCGGCCGGCATGGTCCCGGCTTGCGGCGCTGCTCCGGTTTCAGCGGGTTGATTACAGAAAGTTGGAACCGTTCGTCATCCCCGATACGGTCGGTGGGGATGGCCGCATCCTGATCGTTTTTGCCCGCGTGATGCGCAACGGCTCCCTCTCTTTCGCCGGACTGGTGTTTCGCGAGCGGCAGTTCATCAGCCGGATTATCGCCCCCAAGCTGCTGGATGTGTCGTCCGGGGAATTCCTCCTGGCCGCATTCCGGAGAGGAGAAACTACCCCGATCAGCGCTTCCGGTCAGGTCCCGCAGAACGCGGATTTTCAACGCAGGGATCTCTGGCTTCTCCCGGGTCACGAAGTAGGCATCCGGCTCCAGGGGACAACGGTGGACGAGGTGGTGCGGGCGCGATTCCAGCGAAATCTGCTCCTCATCCTGCTTCTGGACGTCATCCTCCTCGCCGGGGCCCTGCTCATTTACAGGAGCGTGCGGGCGCAGACCGAATTCGCAAGGGCAAAGAGCGCCTTCGTTTCCAATGTGTCCCACGAGCTCCGCACCCCCCTCGCTCTGATCCGGATGTTTGCGGAAACCCTGGAGATGGGGAGGCTGAAGGACGAAGGGAAGAGACAGGAGTACTATACCACGATCGTGCGTGAGGCCGACCGGCTGAGCCATCTTGTGAATACCATCCTCAACTTCTCCCGCATGGAGGCCGGCCGGCGCCCGTACCATTTCCACCCGATGGATCTCAATGATGCTCTCCGCTCTGTCCTCGAAACCTACAGATTGCACATGGAACAGCACGGGATCACGCCCGTTGTCGGGTACTTTTCCGCACCGGTCCGTATCTCAGCGGACGAAGACGCGGTGACGGAGGCGATCATCAACCTGCTCGACAACGGCATCAAGTATGCGGGTCCGTCGCGTTACCTCGCGGCGCGGACCCTGATCCGGGACGGGTATGGCGTCGTGGAGATCGAAGACCACGGCATCGGCATCGCCTCGGAATACCAGAAAAAGATCTTCGATGTCTTCTTCCGCGTTCCTACCGGCATGGTGCATGAAACCAAGGGGAGCGGACTCGGGCTCTCTCTGGTAGACCACATTATGACGGCGCACAACGGGCGCGTGGAAGTGAGCAGCAAACCCGGTGCGGGGAGCACATTCAGACTGCTCTTTCCGCTCAACTACACCGGCGAGGCCGGAACTCTACGGAAGGAAGCGTGATGGAGCAGATACTCATCATCGAAGACGAGCCCTCAATGCAGACCGGCCTTCGGGACAACCTGGAGATTGAAGGGTACGAGGTCACCGTCGTGGGGGATGGGAAGGAGGGACTGCAGACACTCGTGGAAAACCCGTTCGACCTCGTACTTCTGGATGTCATGCTTCCTTCGATGTCCGGTTTCGACGTGCTGAAACAGGTGAGGTCCCGCGGGATAAAGGTTCCGGTGATCATGCTGACGGCCAAGGGGGAAGAGATCGACAAGGTTCTGGGCCTCGAGCTGGGCGCGGATGACTACATCACGAAACCCTTCAGTCTCCGGGAGTTGCTGGCGCGCGTGAAGGCGGTCCTTCGCCGCGGACAGGGGACCACCTCCTCGGGCACCGGAGATGTTGTGATCGGAGAGCTTACCATCGACTTCGCCACGTATTCTGCCAGACGCGGAGATGCGACTGTGGACATGACGGCGAAGGAATGTGAGGTGCTGAAACACCTGTGGGATCACCGGAATCAGACCGTGACCAGGGACCAGCTCCTGAACCAGGTGTGGGGCTACGATGAGAATCTGAGCACGCGGACGGTGGACAACTTCATACTCCGGCTCCGCCAGAAACTCGAACCCGATCCGGCGAGGCCGAAGCACATCCTCACCATGCACGGCACGGGGTACAAGCTCATCCCCTGATTTCAGGCGAATGGAGGCAAAAACAGCCCCTTTTTGCTGTGACATCTTGTGACAATCGTTTACCATGTCGCGACATCTTTGAAATCCTGTGGGCGTATCCTCTTGTGTGCTATTCACCAGAGAGAACATTCACACAGGAGGTCGGTCATGAAACGGATGATAGCAGTAGCCGCGGCAACACTCTTGGCAGCAGCCACCACCATGTCTCAGGATGCCTATTTCTCCTCGGAGACCCGCCACAAGTCGGCGAACCTGGCAAATGCGGAGAAGAGATATGTGCTCTCCCTCAAGGAATCCAATGAAGGCGTCGTCCAGTCGGCACTGGCCCATATCGTTCACATGAAGCTGATGGTCCCGACAGCGGAGTTCCGGTCCGCCGAAGCGGAAGTAAAGGCGCTCTCTGCAACGAGCGATTCCCCTACCATCCGCTACAAGGCCTACCTGGCGAGCCTGGTGTTTGAGAACCCGGAATTGTTCCGGTCGGGAAGCGGCATCGCATATGATTCTCCCGAAGAGCTCTTTGCCTCGGTTGCCTCTCGGGTACAGGTGTCACTGCTCGGCAAATAGGACTGAAACAATGCTCGCGAAAAGCCAGAAACCGGGCGACCAGTTCGCCACCAGAATGAAGCCCATGACGTTGCTGCTGCCCTTAACGCTTCTCATCGTCGCCGCCGCAGCAACGTTCGGGCAGGATCTCAAAACCGTGCTGGATCTTCGCGGGCGCTGGAAGTTTGAAGTCGGAGACGATATGCAGTGGGCCGAGCCGTCGTTTAACGATAAAGACTGGGTGTCGCTGGTGGTCCCTTCACAATGGGAAACCCAGGGATTCCCAGGATATGACGGCTATGCGTGGTACAGAAAGACCTTCTTTGTCCCGGCCGACTGGGCCGGAAAGAGACTCTACCTGGATCTGGGATACATCGACGACGTGGATGAAACGTACATCAACGGGAGATTTGTAGCATTCACCGGGCTCTTTCCGCCGGTGTATGAAACCGCGTACGGAAACCCGCGGCTCTATCCAATCCCGATGGGTTTACTGATACCGGGCAAAGACAATGTCATAGCAGTGAGAGTGTATGACAGCGAAATGGGGGGCGGGATCGTCAAGGGGAAAATCTCAATCAAGGAAGATAGATATCCGCTCACCCCGGATCAAAACCTGGAAGGCATCTGGAAGTTCAAGCCCGGTGACAACCTCGCCTGGAGCCGGCCAAACCTGAACGAGGCCGGTTGGAAGCCGGTGAATGTCCCCGCCTTTTGGGAGACCGAGGGGTTGAAGAACTACAACGGAGCTGGCTGGTACCGCCTGACATTCAAGGCATCGCCAGAACTCCAAAACGAACACCTCATTCTCTTCCTCGGAAAGATCGACGATTTTGAAGAAGTCTATCTGAACGGCGAGAAGATTGGCAAATCCGGCTCCTGGAAAGAGGTCCGCAACGATGTCCCCCCTGGCGAAAGCTACTGGCTTGGAGAGGAGATTGCCAAGGGTTCCAGCAACGAGTACCGGAAATGGCGGGCATACACCATCCCCGCGGGGCTTCTGAAATTCAGCGGGAAGAACGTGATCGCGGTGCGCGTGTTCGACTACTACATGCACGGGGGGATCTACTCCGGGCCGATAGGACTGGTTACCCGTGAGAAATACATGAAATGGGAGCCAAAATCCAAGAAATCGGAAGATAGAAGCAATCCATGGAAAGCTCTCGAGTGGATTTTCAATTGAGCCAAGATCGTCCTTCCGCCGTAACATAAATTTCTTCTGATCACTCTGCAACTTTCTGTAACCAATCTCGTATTCTGACTAGTAGTCATTCTATGTGTTAAGGTAAATTAATTTATTGGCGGTATTGACAAACACCAAGTTGTTGACTAAATTGTATCGCATTTAATGACTATCAGTCAATAACTCAACGGTGATGAAAATGGGAATTCCTGAAAGAAAAGAAAGAGAAAAAGAAGCCCGCCGCGAAGAGATCCTGAACGCAGCTCAGAAGGTCTTCTTCGAGAAAGGACTTACCGCCACTACCGTCGATGATATCGCGCAGTTGGCGGAGCTGAGCAAGGGAACACTTTATCTCTACTATCACAGCAAAGAGGACCTCTACCTGGCCACGGCCGGGAGAGGTATGGATATCATGTATGGGATGTTTGAGCGGGCGGTGGCTGCGAGCGATGACCCTATCACGCAGATCTTCAATATTGGGGATGCCTACTACCAGTTCTTTCGAGAGCAGAGAGATTTCTTCCGCATGTTCTACTACTTCGAGAGCCCTCTGTTTCACGCCCAGATCTCCAAGGACATGATGGACCAGTGCACCCTGAGGGATCGCAAAGTGTGGGATCTGGTCGCGTCGCCGGTCAGGCGGGCAATTGAAGCCGGGCTCCTCAAGCCCGAGCTGGATCCCCTCGAAGTGGGAATCATGCTCTGGTCCAACGCAAACGGGTTTTTCCGTCTGCTCGATCGGAACGAACAGTACTGGAAAGAGAAAATGGGCGTGGATCTGCTGGGAACGCTGCGGAAGTCCAGCGGTCTCTTGCTTGAGGCAATGTTGACGGAGGAGGGCCGCCGCAACCGCGCCAATTTGCAGCTCTATCGGGAGAGTGTCGTACACAAGGAGAATCAGCAATGAAGAGTTTGGGTGTCGGCCTTCTGTTGGCCATCATGGCAATCACTGCACTACCTCAGAATCGACTGAGTATGGACGCCGCGGTCCAGACCGCCTTGGAGCGAAATCAGTCGCTCCTGGGCGCGCTGCACGATCGGGACGCGTCCCGGTGGGGAAGGCTGAATGCCGTAACGAACTTCCTGCCGAAGGTGGAGATCAGCGGTGGCTTGACCCGCATCGATCCTGCCTCCGAGCGCCGCGCAAACGCCGCGGTTGATTTCATCAAGAGTGCGGCCGGGACCCTGGGCATCCCCCGGGAAGCCCTGTCGGAGATCAAACCATTTGCGTATCGCGATACCTACGCTGCGGATATCACTGTTGTGCAACCGATTTACAACGGCGGGGCGGAGCTGGTCGGGCTCTCTGCAGCCAACGCACTTGAAGACAGGAGCATTTCTGCGCTGGAGGACACCGAACAGGATGTCATCGCGCGGGTGAAGACATCCTACTACAACGTTTTGAAGGCCAACGAGCTTGTAGCGCTGTCTCGTGACGCGGTTGCCCGCACCAGGAGGCACCTGGAGGTCACCACACGCCGTGCGGGAGTCGGCATGCGCACCCGCACCGACGTCATGCGCTGGGAGGTCCAGCTTGCGTCCGACGAAGGAACGTTGATCCAGGCAGAGAACGGACTCGCCGGTGCCCGTCTGGCCCTGAATGAGGCGATGGGAGTAGACCTCCACGCTGTGTATGAGCTCGAGCCGCCTGTTACGGCGGATTCCGCGGCATCGCTCCTAGCCGGACGGGCTGATGAAACCCT
>JADLEA010000557.1 GCA_020846365.1 Bacteroidota bacterium | reverse complement strand
TAGTTTGCATACCAGTTGTGCAGCGTGCCGACCGACATCCAGGTAGTCTCGTAGACCTGCGCCCGCGATGCCGAGGTGGTCATCAGAAGAACACACGCGGCAGCCATGAGCTTAACGAGGTTTTTCATTCGCTCCTCAAGAAAAAGACACATGTGGCTCTGTACCGGCATGGCTGTGAGCCTCTTAGAATTCGATCGAGAACCGGACACCATAGAAGATGTTCCGGGGATTCAGGAACGTGAAGGTCTCCTGATTCGGCATATCGATGTACGCTTTGTCCTCAAGCACCTGTTCCAGCTTTGCGGGATCCACAGGGGCCATCTGTCCGTTCACAAACTGGTAGTACTGGCCGCTTTCGGCGACATAGTAGAACGGGCGAGCGTGCTGGTTCTCGGGCCTCTGGAGGTCCGAGAGGACTCTCAACGCAACGATCGGCTGGTACGCGACGCCTTCCGCGCGAACATCGCCTGGCCGGTCATCGCCCGGGACGTTCACATACCCGACGGCCGTTCTAAACTGCTCGGGGAAGTCCTCCAGGTGGAGTGACTTCATATAGTTGTTGAAATCGTAGGCGCCGAAGAACCCGTACGTCCCCGGGAAATAGCGGAAGTCAAACAGGTTGGAGACATCCACAAAGAGCTGGAGGTTCGCCGGACCGACTCTGAAGTTCTTGCTGAGCCGCATGTCTACATTCCAGTAGTCCCTCCACTGCACGTTGTACTCGAGGCCAGGGATGGTTCCGCCGCCTGCCCAGGTTGAATACCGCCCGGAAGACCAGACGCCGATGAAATTCAGCCGCCATTCTCCGAGAAGGGAAATGCCGAGCACTTCCGGCCCCAGGTCAGCAGGCGTGAAGAAGTCAATGTTCGCGCGCGCATACGGCTGGGGAATCGGCTTCTCCTGATACACGTTCGAGCGCTCGTACTCGCGCTGCTGCACCCGGTCCTCATAGTACCGGCCCAACCCGAAGTATCCCGTCGTCCGGACGTCGTACGTATAATTGAGGAACCCCTGCACCCAGTTCCCCCGGTTCTTGTTGAACTGCACCTCGAAGCCGCGGATGTCCTGGTATTGGTTGCTGGTCCGCTGGGTGTAACTTACCGACGAGTTGCGGCCGTAGTAGTTGACGGTCCTGGGCTGGTTCGAGATGTCTTTGTAGTAGGCGGCCACCCGCAGGAGGTACTCCTCGAACATGGAGTGCTCGTACCCCAGCTCATAGGAGATGGTCTTGGGGAAGGGCGCGGCCGGATCCGCGATGCTGGAGATCTGGCGGGTGTCGGTATATCTGCGGATCAGAAAGAGGTTCAGAGGATCCGGAACCTGGCGGAAGTGCCCGTAGTTGAAAAACAGCTTCGCCTCATCCGAGATCGGGAAGGCAACGGCCACGCGCGGACTGACGGTCAGAGTGGCCGGGGCCGACACCTTCACGAGCGCCGTATCCAGCAAACTGGTCCCCGCAAAGGCGCTGCTGAACCTGTTGTCGTCGTACTCATACCAGTCGCCGTTGGGATTCAAGTATTCCAGGCGGAGCCCGACGTTCGCGATCATCCCCTCAAATTCCAGCTTATCCTGCAGGTACAGGGCACCACGAATGGGATAATTGTGCCACGCCGTGTTGTAACGGCCGCTCGGCAACGCGATGTCTTCGTTCCTGGCACGAACCCAATTGTCCGTATACGCCAACTCCAGGCCGGCCTTGACCTGATTGTATTTGTCGAACTGGCTTGTAATATCGAACTTCATGCTCCATGTGGCCACGAGACTCGTGTCACGGGAGTTGCTCATGCCCACGCCGGTCCGCATGCCGGTAATCCCGGCGCTTTCCGTGTTGTAGGGCCAGTA
>JADLEA010000193.1 GCA_020846365.1 Bacteroidota bacterium | reverse complement strand
TGGGGTACCGGCGCCATGGTCACAGCGAGATCGACGATCCCACAGTCACTCAACCCCTGCTCTACCGCAGGATCAAAGATCACCCGCCCCTCTGGAAAATCTACGCACAGAAATGCGGTATTGACGCACAACCCATCGCGGATTCAGTGCACGCGGAGTATACAGCCGCACAGGCCAGATCCCAATCATCCTCCGTTCTCCCCAAGCTCACCACGCTGCCGGAGTATTGGTCACCGTACCGGGGAGGACCGGCGAGCGAGGCGGACAACGTCGACACCCGCGTCAGCCCGGATGCTCTCAAGGAGATCGCTGAAGTCCTGATCACAGCTCCCCTGGGGTTTGCACTGCATCCGAAGGTAGCAGGAATACTTAACAAACGTGGGCAAATGGCGCGTGGTGAACTCCCAGTGGATTTCGGCATGGCGGAGCTTCTTGCCTTCGGGACGCTGCTGCGGCAGGGAGTTCCTGTGCGCATGAGCGGACAGGATAGTCGGCGGGGTACGTTCGGACAACGGCATGCAGTTTTGGTCGACGTGGAAACGGAGCGCGAATACACGCCGTTATGCCACGTTTCTGCCGGGCAGCCTTTGTTCGAAGTACATAACTCGCCACTCTCTGAAGCCGCCGTTCTCGGATATGAATATGGGTTCAGTCGCGATGCCCCGGAATCCCTTGTGATATGGGAAGCGCAGTTCGGCGACTTCGCTAACGGCGCGCAGTTGATAATCGATCAGTTCATCAGTGCAGGAGAGGACAAGTGGGGACTGCTCTCCGGCCTCGTGCTCCTGCTACCACACGGCTACGAAGGACAGGGACCCGAGCATTCAAGCGCGCGTTTGGAGAGATTCCTGCAACTCGCGGCCGAAGACAATATGCAAATATGCCAGCCGTCCACTGCAGCACAGTACTTTCATCTTCTCCGTCGTCAGGCGCTGCGCGTGTGGAAAAAGCCGCTGATCCTTCTGACCCCCAAAGGCATGTTGCGCCACCCCGACGCCTGCTCTCCAAGAGAGGAGTTGTCGTCCGGTAGATTTCACCCCACACTCGACTATCCTGCTCCGGGTGACGCACTGCGACTGCTCTTGTGCAGCGGGAAAATCAGCCATGAGTTGCATCGCGAGCGTCAGCGCCTCCAGGATGCCGCAACTGCGATTGTCTCGATCGAGGAACTCTATCCATTCCCTGAGGAGACTCTGAAGATGGCTCTGCGCCGATATCCGCACATCCGGGAGATTGTGTGGGTGCAGGAGGAACCGGGCAACATGGGGGCTCTCGCGTATGTGCTGCCGAAACTCGAACACATTGCAGGCAGACGTCCCGTACGTTCGATGAAACGGTCGCCCAGCGCCAGTCCGGCTACGGGATCGGCCAAAGCCCACGCAATCGAGCAGACTGCGCTTGTGAATCTGGCCTTTTCACCCGGGACTACCTCATGATGAGTCAATCTCTATGACATCGCCGCGTCCCGGAACCACGGGCCGGTTGAAACCGCCTAATTTGTTTCGTACATTATTATGATCCGGATCGTCAGCGTCATCACTTTTCCTGTCTGCTGTCGGTCCGTTGGTACGGAGAGCTGGCAGAACGGCTATTGCACCGGTCTTGAAAACCGGCGCCCGCAAGGGCTTGGGGGTTCGAATCCCTCGCTCTCCGCGATTCTTCAGTACGTTGTTGCCCACCCAGGGATTGAGTTCCTGAGATCTTGACGCGTGTCAAAAGTGTGCCAACTTTTCGGTATACTCTAGCGCAAAAGCAGCATTTTTCGAGACTGGACGTACGTGCCGGCGCTCAGTCTGTACAGGTAGACACCGCTCGAGAGGCCGGAAGCGTCGAACCTTATCTCGTACCTTCCCGGCGCTTTCTTCTCGTTGACGAGGAGTGCCACTTCCCTGCCGAGGAGGTCATACACTGCAAGCCGGACGGTGCTCCCCTCTTGTCGCTGAACCGTTCCCGGAATCTCGAAGCCTAACACCGTTGCCGGATTGAACGGGTTCGGGTAGTTTTGCAGGAGGGCGAATGTCGTGGGCACATTCTCCTGGCTGGGGACTCCGTTCGGATCATCCTGGAGCCACTGGAATCGGATCGCGTCGGCGCGAAGGACCATACCGGAAGCGGGCGAATCTTGAGCGTCGGTGACGCGGACGTGCACGTCCGCCAGGGCGGGGAGGATCTCCTGGAAGAGTGATACCCAGGCGCCGCTTCCAGCATTCTGGTCGAGGAAAACCGAGTCGACGCTGGTGCCGTTGACGGAGAGGATGTATCGTGCGCGCGGTGATGCGTTGACGGTCGTGGGCACGATGCTTAGCATCTCGTAGACACCCGCCTTTTTGGGGCTCGAGGCAAATGTGGCGGAGACATTTGCTGCGGGGTATGCGTAGCGGCTGGTGTTTCCGTATGCCCTGGCGTTGCTGAAGCTCCACGCTCCTGTCTCGGTGTAGGCAAGCGAATCGCGGTCATCCACGATCGTGAAATACTCGCGCGCAATCCCGTTCACGGCGATCGTGGTCTGCGCATGGCGAGGATCGTCGCTGGCGATGGCGAGAGTGTCAACGACGGGGCCTGCCCCGGCCGGCTGGATGAGAAGGGTAACCGTCCGGCTTCCCATGGGGGGGATGGTGAGGGGGAGCAGGTCTTCCAGCGACGTGATCCCTCTGCTGGAGGAGAAGCTGGAAACCGTGACGCCCTCAATCCCCTGGTTCTGCAGAACGATCGACCGGCGGTTCGCTTCTTCTGCGATCACTTCGCCGGCGTCGCAGTTGCCGGCCGTGATCAACCATCGGTTCCGTACGAGGGGGGAGTATTTGACGACATCAGCTGCCGCCTGCATGCCGTCCTGACCGGTGCCGGAGAGGGCCAATTCGAGCGAATGCCCGTCTGCCGGTGCGAGCTGGCGCGTCGCGAGGTACACCCAGGCCCCGGAAGTGAGAGGCTGCGCAAAGAGGACCGAATCCGTTGCCGTCTCCCCCTGCAGGAAACGGAAGACGCGGGATTGGGCCTGGTTCGATACGGCAGGTGCCTGGACAAAGATGTTATAGAGAGCGCTCTGCTGGATCTCCGGCGTCCACCGGAAGGTGACCTGTTCGCCGGCATGAAGTGTTGTCAGCCGGCTGGTCCGGCCCCAGGAGGCGGTCTGCGAGACGGTCCAGGTGCCGGTACTGCTCACGCCCGACGAATCCTCATCATCGACGAAGTTCTCCTCCGGGAGGTAGTTGAGGAATTTCAGTGTGCAATTCCCCGCCGTATCGGTGGCGGCGACGCCTACCAGTGCGACATCCTCCTGCGGGAGAGATTCTACTGTCTGCCACTCCTGACTCCCCAGCCTGGTGCAGGGGAGGAGGCGATATTGCTCGTACTTGTCCTTGACGGCAACGATGGGCTCGGGCTGAAACAGCGGCTCGTCGGTCCGGATGGTCCATCGCACCGAGGTTCCCTCGACGGACTCTTCGAGTGTCACCGCAGGGCGCGTGGTATCGGCCGTCTTCCGCCAGGCCTGCATTGCCTCCACGGCAGAACAGTAGCGGAACTTCACGCCTGGGAAGAGAGGAGCGACCGTGTGAGCGGAGGTGTTGACCTTCCGGACATTGTCGAGGAAATCGGTTTCCGGTAGGTGGGCCCAGAGGCAGACGACCTGGTCAATCCCCTTCGCTGCCTCCGCGAAGATTCTAGCCATGAAGGTCGAGTCGGCCCCAGACATGTACTTCGAGCGGACATTCCATCCCGGGCCCGGGCCGGGCGTCTGGTAGTCGAGCGGTGAGGGATGGAAGGGGATCCAGGTTGAGGGTGCCCGCGACCAGTCGTAGACGTTGTCCACCGGGTCGGTCGAATCCGCGCGTTTCGCCGGGTAGTCGTTGTGGAGGCTGTAGGGAAGGATCTGGTCGAGGCGGTGCTGCCAGTCGTTGTCCATCGCATGCCAGCCGCTTCGGAAGGAGACGGGGAAGACCTTCTCGTTCAGGAGGATTTCGGCCAGGGCTTCGTCGAAATCGGCGGCGGTTTCAGGCCACGTCCTGGCCTGGTTCCAGTACCACCTTCCGTCTCCATCGTAATCCGTCCAGACCCAGGTGTGGTAGTGGAACGTGATTTCGTCCCCCCACTGGCGGATCGCCGCGCCATGGTATTTCTGCATCAGGTACAACGTCATCGTGTTCGGGTGGGGGATGTTGGTGTTGGTGGAATAGCGGAACATGTTTCCCGCCATCATCCACCAGGTCAGCTTCATGGGTGTGCCGTAGGAATCGAGAAGCCCCGAGCGGAACGATGGATCCATGACCCGGGTGGCGTTGCGCGTCGGATCGGTATAGAGTCCGGGGAGTATGGTACAGACATAGCGGTCGACGTTCAGACCCTCCCAGATCCCGGTGTCGGAACCGATGACGAGGTACACAGTTCCCTGCGAACGTCCCTGCAGGGGGAGAAGCAATGCAAAGAGAAAACAGAGAGTTCGTTTCATGTGGAAAACATTTCGTGTGTATGCCTGCATTCAATTTACGGAAGAAAGGGGTCATCCTCCAGCAGCCGGAGAGTTCTTATGTGGCGGGCTCCCCGTGGCAGAGGGACACGCGATCATCGTGCAGGGCTTCGTTGAGTCGAGGGTGCTCCAGCGGCCGGAAAGGAACCGGTTCAGGGATTTCAACCGCTACCATCTGGGCGCGGGAGGGATGTACCGGTATTCGGCACGCCTTGGAGAAAAGGTCCGGTCCGTGACGATCGCCGGATTACCCGGAAATCATGACGGCTAATCAGGTCGCGAGTTACCTTGGATTGGAAGCAAAGACCATCCGCAATTGGAATTCAGATGGGACGATCCCGCACAAGAAGATCGGCGGCAGCCCCCGTTACCTGAAATCCGAAATCGACGAAGGGCTGAAGAAGGAGGTACTGGGACGAAAGAAACCCGGCAAGGTAACGCAAGCGAAGCCGAAGAAGAGTTGACCGAGAAGAGTATCATCAATATCTTCACCTCCTGAATCCCTCGCTCTCCGCAAATGCACATTTCATTCTCCTCCTCGAATCGTCGAGTTGACAATCCAGTGTCTCCACCGTATCTTTAGGTAGCACTATTGGGGGGGAATGATGGATTTGCATATGCCTCTTGTCCGGAAAGTAAGGACGGGAGGCATTCGTGTTTCGGGGGTATGTGCTCCGTCGGCGCATGTGAGCCGCAAACCATTGGTCAGAATCAGAGTATGTGCCGGGAGCGAAATCTTGTGCACTCGCCGTTGCCCCGTGATCCCGCAATTCACTGGCACAGAACCACTATTTCTGGGGGGATACCACGCCTCATGAAGACTCTCAAAGGTCTGCTCATTCTGACCCTTTTCGGGTTGATGCCCTTGCAGTACGCCGTGGGACAAGATCTGCAGCTTTCCGGAAGTGTGTTCGACGGCGTGGACACACACCTCGTTCTCAAGGACTTCACGAGGGCCGTGACTTTGCTCGATTCGCTCAAGCATTCACTGTCCGATTCGTCTGATCGTCGTCTCTCGCAGGAGTTCGTGACCCGCTACAACGAGACGGTCACAAGAATCCAACGCATTCCCTCGTTGCCGGACTCGCTTCTGGCGCGGGACACGGACAATGGCAGACGGTTTGCCGACCAGTACACCCCGGGCTACGCGGGGACCTCGTCTGCCGCCCGCTACGCTGAGTACGGACGGT
>JADLEA010000192.1 GCA_020846365.1 Bacteroidota bacterium | reverse complement strand
CGCCGGTGATCAGGCAGCGAGCGTGGCAGTTACGAGCATTGGCTTTCTCACTTCGATTCTGTTCATCACCACGATCTTCATGCGATTCTCTGACCGTGATCATGCGATGCGCAAACGTTTGTGGGGAATTGGGGCTGTTGCGCAGATTGCTGCGTTCGGACTGTTCCTCGTGTTGCCCTTCAGCATTCCCGTAATCATCGCAAACATCGTGCTCTTTTCCCTCGGCGGGACGCTGGCAGGTGAGCCGTTCTACAAGGTGTTCAGCCAGGAACTGTTTCCCACCATGCTGCGCGGGACCGCTCAGGGCCTGACCTTTGGTGTCGCCCGGACGATGCTCGGGATCTGGAGTCTCTTTGTGCCCGTGCTTGCAAACGCAGGCATTCGTCCGGTGGCAGCACTCTTGATGTTGTTCCTGGCGATCAGCGGTGGCATCGGGTACTGGTTCATGCCGGACACTTCAGGCAAGACGTTGGAGCAAATTGAAGCGGAACGAAACGTGTGAGGATGTCGGCCAATATTCTGCAACGAGAGCTGAAACGCTTTCAAAGTCAGCTTGTTGACATTCATATGGAGGACCCGTAACTTTTCGTAGTGATTGCTTTGATGGTGTCTCATTTCCCGGGGGCGTGGAACCATGAGAACCTCTTCGTATGTTGTCCCTCCCTTGCTTCTTCTTCTCTTCCTGGTCATAGGGTGTACGCGCAACGAAACCGATCCTGACGAGGCCACACCCACAGGGTTTCTCGAATCCAACACGACGTCCATCCGGAGCCACGGATCCGTGATATTTACGGCCAGTGCAACCGGGGCGCCTATTGACTCCATAGTCCTGGAATTTGGTGACCGGGCCCAGGAGGTATTCCGGTGCGGCGGAAAGTCTGACGTGACCGTAACAGCCAGACACATCTATCTCCGGGTAGGGACGGTCACGGCGACCATGACCGCGTACTCGGGAAGAAAATATTCCGGCGCTACCAGGAAGATTGAAATTGCGTTTGACAGTCCTCCCTGGGTGCGTTCGTTGTCCATCGATGTACCAGAAGGGGATTCACTCGTACTGCACTGCGACGAGATCATAAAGGATGCGGAGAACGATCCTGTGCGGTATTCGATCTCGGTGCTCGACCCGGGCATACGGGTCGTCCAACGGGGAGATTCAGTGGTCATCAAGGGCATTGACGATGACTTCAACGGAACGGCCCAGTTGGCGGTACACTACTGGTATGCAATGAGCGACAGCATCCGTCACCATGAGATCAAGTACATCCGGGTGGATGTCAATCCACGCGACCGCATTCAGGGTACGGTCGAAGACTTCTTTGCTGCAACCTACGTGGGGATGCGTGAGCCGGATCTGGTGCTGAGGCCGCCGTTCACCAGTGGCTCCGTTACCGTGGACGGCGTGAACGTGGATCTTGACCTGACGACGGGCAGGTTCAAGTCACCCAAGCTTAAGCCCATCTATCACACTGTCAAAGTCAGCGGTTTTGCCAACGCGGTTGGCGAATCAAGTTACACAGTGACGAGGCAGTTTTTCTCAGGTGACTACGATGAGAAGCTGCTGTTTCACTCAACGGCAGGAACCGGTATGAGTCGGGCTGAACTCCGACAATTCTACGGGGAGGCCAACTTCCGTTTCCGGAAGAATAGATACGTCGAGGGGCTGTATGCCCCTGACTACGGGAACGCGCAAGGTCTCTCTGACTATCTTGCTGCAAAAGGTGCGGTGATTGAAGGTCACGCGTTGAGAGGCTTCACACCAGAGCAGCAAAACATCCTGGCCTTGTGGCTGGCCGAGGAGTTTGACGCGATTCTCCCCGAAGAATACCGGATTCCCGTTGTTCTCGGTGGCGAAGCTGATTCCCTGCCTGTAACCATCGAGAGCGGGACCCCCCTCCCGGCGCGCGGAACGGGGGTGGCGTTCGTGGAATCTACGCCTGGTTGGAAGTCAACTCCGGTGGTATTCACTCGCGGGTTCGTTATTGAAGGCGCCTGGATGTGGCTGCGTGACTATGGTACTGCCGCCCCGCACGGCATCTCACGATCGCAGGCGGTCGGCGCATTTCTGGCGAGGCGGGCCGCTCCATCCGGTGTTGTCCTTGGTGCCGGGTTCGGAGGGAAGACCTGTCTTGCTGTCGATGGTACGGGCCCGACTGATCATTTGACAGGGGCCGACAAGAAACTCCTCTGGCTGCCCATACTCCATTCTGCCGGAACAAAGCTCAACATGTGGTGGGGGACGAATTGACCAGGCCACGGTTCGTGCGTACATTCGCTCACTTGTTGCGCGAGTAGGGGGATCCCGACTTGGTGCGCTGTAATTGCATTGGCCCTCCAAGAAACGACAATTGTTTTCATCAACAAGTTGCTCGCCGTGACTGGAGGGGGTCGAGCCTTCGAGCTCAATCGTGATCGATTCTTGAAGGGTGAATTGCTCGATGTTGCCGCCGTGTCAGGAGATGTTGCTTTGCGCGTTCCACGATGGCCTTGTCATGAAGCGTGATGGGACCTACTGGCGATTTGATGTGAGGACCAGGATTCCCACGCAGGTACCACTGTGGTGATAAAGAATCGGATGATCTCGTCTTTCCGATTGATACCTGTAGGTCTTGTCCTATAGACGCGGCATCAGGTGAAGACAGGAGGGACAAGTGACAATTCACCTCTCGATTGCCTCTATTCGAGAAAGGCGTAGAGGAGCATACAGATATTGAGCTGCCGGATCAGTTTCGATCCTCCCGCTGAATCGTATCCTAAGACCGTCTCGCTTGAATGCGTCCGGCAGATTCAACGGATAATAGGTCGTTGCATTCTTCTGAGCCGTTACATCCGATACTATCAAGTAGGTCGCGGGAGACATTGCCACAATCGTCCCCATGCGATTTACCACGTCGTCAGCAGATGGTTCACCCAAGTCTCCACAACCAGCGGTGAGAATCGACAAAGCCAGAACAACGGAAAGTCTTGCTCCCTTCATTTTCTTCCTTCTGCAGACTTGAGTTTTGCTTCTGATCTGACGTCGGCGGTTCGCCCTATGGGAATGCCGAGTCCACGTTGTAGAAACGAACAACAACACCGAATCCCCTACGCACTTAGGAGCACCGGCTTGCCTCCTGAAGCAACTACTCGGAGCGCACTCTGCACTCGGAGAACTTCGAACGGAGAGAAGAAGCAAGCACAATTTCCATTGATTAGCCCAATTCGAATAGCCGAGTGAGTTGGTTCACAAGACCCGAGACGTTGATGAACATCCAACTGAGAGAGATCTTCTTGGCGCTTGCCCTCGCGAGCGTGGGTTCGTGGGCCTTCGCGCAACAAACTGCATCGTCCAACTGGGTTCCGTTGGGCCTGGAGTATGAGAAAGTAACAACATTGGTACTCGACGAAAGAGTACCTGGGACACTCCTGGCTGGCAGTGAGAGCGATTTTTCTGCCGGTTCTCATGGCGGGGTGTTCCGAACCAGCAACGAGGGCGCCACATGGGACACGCTCCTCCGGGGGTATTCGATTCTCAGCATTGTCACTCATCCGGTAAGCAGCGACACGATATTCGTTTGCACTGGTACCGCGAACTATTCAACTTCTGGCATCCTGAAATCGACGGACAGGGGTGAGACATGGGCCTGGTGGGATCAAGGCATTTTCTTGAACCCGGAGACTTCCGTTAACTCGCTGGCTATTGATCCATCGACGCCATCTGTGATGTATGCTGGAACTGGTGGTTTCAACGGAGGATCCTTATTCAAGTCCACCGATGCGGGCGGAAGTTGGCGATTCCTGAATCCACCTGACGATAACAGTTTCAGTGAAATTCTCGTCCAACCCGACGCTGGTAACAATCTGCTCGTGGCCACGACAGGGCTTGGCCGCATCTTGCGGTCCACAGATGCTGGTGAGTCGTGGTCGGTCCAGCTCGATACCATTGACCAAGTCCTTTCAATGGAATCGACTATGGCAGGGAGGATCGTGTGCGTTGGATTTGGAAGGTATTGGCACTACAAATACGGCAGAAGCACTGATTACGGAGTTACCTGGTCTGAGTTTTCCATGGTAGACTCGGTCAATAGAGGGTTGTTTTCACTTGCTCTCAGTTCCACCGATCCGGACATCGTGTTTACGGTCACTGCAGGGCCTAATAACCATGTATACAGGAGTTTCGATGGCGGGAAGGTCTGGG
>JADLEA010000191.1 GCA_020846365.1 Bacteroidota bacterium | reverse complement strand
ACCAAGGAGGAGGCCTTTCAATATGCGGTCCGCGCAGCGAAAGAGGAAGGCATTTTCGCCGGCATGTCGACAGGAGCCTCGTTGGCGGCAGTGGCCAAGAAGCTTCCCGAACTTCCGGCAAAGAGCAGAGTTCTGACCTTCAACTACGACACGGGAGAGCGATACCTCTCCATCGAGGGGCTCTTTTCGTAACGATCAAGCCCCCGGCTTCACGTCATGCGTGCCGATCCGCCCAATCCCGTCCGGGCCGGCGGCACGCTCAGACGTGTGGCTTGACTTTGACTCCCCTTTTTCCATGATTGTCGTCCAATTACTGTTCTTTTGAAGTTCACTCTTTCGCAAGGGACTCCACTATGGCCGCTCGCCAGGTGGCATTACCGGATTCCTCCAGACCCTTCCTTGGCCCCTTGCATGAGCATTCTACACACACCTCAAGCGACAACCCTCCAGTCTATCCTTCAATAGACTCTCTTCCGGCTGATGCACTACGAAGTCATTCCATTCCGGCGATACGTCATGCCGGCGGTTCAAACTCGTTCGTTCGCATCCCGTTCTCCCCGCGCACACTCACATTCCCGAGGAGGTTCTTCGTATGAAGTCTCTCGCATGCTGGTGCTTCATCGTGTTGATAGCACTTCCGCTCTGCATCCCCGTGAGTATCGGGGCACAGACCAGGACTGCTTCCATGGAGATGTTGGCGCGACAGGCCGATGTCGTCGTCGTCGGCAAGGTCTCACGCGTCTCCTCGACATGGAATGATGACAAATCCCGGATCATGACGACGGTGACGGTGGAAGTGGATCAACAGGTGAAAGGGGCCGGAGCTTCAGCCATTACCCTTGTTACCCCCGGAGGAGAAGTGGATGGCGTGGGAGAGCTGTACAGTCACACGGCCCAGTTCAAGAAGGACGAAGAAGTGGTCGTCTTTGCGCAAAAGGACGCCCGCGGGCACCTGCGCGTGGTGGCGGGAGAACAAGGCAAGCTGAACGTCAGGGCAGACAAGACGACGGGGATCCGGATGGTGGCGGGTGACACGCGTCTCGAGGATTTCGTCTCTCATCTCAAGGAGATGGAAAAGGCCGTGCAAGACTAAAACGATGCCATACTGATGTTCCCGGAACCTCCACTTCCCAGGACCCTCTCCATGATCTCACGCGCGCTCCTTTTCGGCGTCGTCTGTTGTGTTGTCTCTCTTGCGGCCTTCGGCCAATCGGAATCGGTCTTTGTTCCATTCGGCGATGCAGGGTACAGCTACCAGTTTGTGAAGTCTCAATCCTCTCTCATCCAGAAGTTCTACAAGACAGGCGCGGACACCGGGACCGGGTGGTCTGCAGGCAGAGGCGCGTTCGGAACGCTGAACAACACCTCTTCCCCGCCATGCCCGTTGAACGACACCGCGCACGTGAAGACCATCTGGCCGTCGTCCAGGGACCTGCTCATCCGGAAGCACGTCGTCCTGCCTCCGGGAGCACGTAATGCAGAGGTGCACGTCGCGATCGACGATGCCATCAAGATCTACTTCAACGGGTGTGATATCTCCGGGGGGCTCCGCAAGCACAATGCTTGTGCGACGGCAGAAGGGGACTTCGTTTTTTCGATCCCCGATACCCTCCTGAGAGCCGGCGACAACATCCTCGCCGTGTGGGGTGACTGGATGAGCTCGAAGAATTACCTTGATCTCCGGGTCACCGGTGAGGTCCCCGTGACGATCATGGCGAGTGCAGGATCAGGAGGGGCCATCTCTCCCGTTGGACCGTCAACCGTGCCCATCGGCACCAGCATTACGTATCGTATTCTGCCGCAGGTCGGTTTTCACATTGACAGCGTGATTGTTGACGGCGTTTTTGCGGGTACCGATTCGGTGTTCACTTTTCCATCGGTGACGGAGAACCACACCATCCGTGTTGTCTTTGCCGTTTCCACCTACGGGGTGGCCGTCGCCGCATTGCCCACCACCGCCGGATACGTTGCCATTGCACCCGGCCCGGGCCCGTTCGTCTATGGCTCGTCAGTGCAGCTCACCGCTCACGCTGCGGAGGGATATCATTTCACACACTGGTCCGGCGACACGTCCGGATCGACGAACCCCCTCGATCTCACCGTCACTACGGATAGAGTTGTTGAGGCGGTCTTCGAACCGAATGATCCGCAGACATACCCCGTAAGCAACCTGTCGGACAGCGGACCCGGCTCGCTCCGCGCTGCGATCCATGAGGCGAATGACCATCCGGGGCCTGACATCGTCACCTTTGGCCCCGGTGTTTCCGGCACGCTCGGCCTTTCCTCTCCGCTCCCTGCGCTCTCCGACGAACTCTCTATTACGGGATCCACCGATGCTGCCGGGCTGCCGCTTGTCACCGTGAGGCCGGCACCGGCATTCACCGCCAACCCGTCCCTTCCGGACGGATTGCAGTTGTCCGGGGTGTTCCTCTCCTGGGGGTATACACCGCGAGGAACGACGATTCGCGGCCTGACCATCACCGGCTTCCCCGGCTCTGGCATCCTCTGCGCGAGTGACAGCAACCGGATAGAAGCATGCGTTATCTCAGAGAACGGAGGCGATGGGATTACGATCCTCGGAGGCAGCGGGAATCTTGTCGGAGGAACCGGACCGAACACGGGGAACCGCATTCAGCGCAACGGTGGGAACGGAATCTCCGTACGCGCAGTGATGTCGGAGACGTTTCCGAGCGGCAATAGCATTCTCGGGAACAGCATCACGGCCAACGGCGGTCTGGGCATTGATCACGGAAGCGACGGTGTCACCCCGAACCGCTATCAACCCGGTCCGTCACGAATTGAGCAACGCCCCCCTCTGCCGGACGCCGTGAACTACCGCCAGAATTTTCCGCTACTGTTCCTTGCGTCCATCGCGGGAGCCAGCCAGCCGTCTGTCGTGCAGGGCTCACTGCTGAGCTGGCCCAACTCCTCTTTCCGCATCGAGATCTTCGTGAATGACACAGCGGACCAATCGACCTACGGAGAGGGGAAGACACTCGTTGGGACGCAGATGGTAGCATCCAACGACACGGGATATGTATGGTTTGAGATTCAAACAAGCGCGCTGCAATGGGGATCGCTCGTCAGTGCGACGGCCACGGATTTTGCGGGCAATACCTCAGAATTCTCCGCCGACGTGCCTGTCGGGGTGAAAACGCGGTACTTCGGCCCCGGGTACGTTGTGAACACAACCATCTCGGGCATCCCGCTCCATTGGCCGAACGCAAAGGGGCAGTACACGATCAGTCCCAGCGTCACCGAGCCGGCGCTTCGAGAGGTCCTCGGCAACAGCTTCGCCGTCTGGAATGACGTGGCGGGAACGGGCCCCGGCGGAACCCCCTGGCAACTGTCCTACACACCAATCGCTTCGGCCGGATCGAATCAGTACGGCGGCTCTCCCGACGGGATCAACAACGTGGTCTGGGTCACCAGCGACTGGCCGGGTGTTACGGGTGCAGACGCGAGCGTCATTGCCACAACCCGTGTGCGGTACAATGCGATCAACGGCGAAATGACGGACGTCGACATTGCGTTCAATGTGAAGAGCCCGGCGAACCCCGAGGGGTTTGACTTCGGCGTGGTTTCCTCCGATGACCCGGAAGGGAGCGTGAGGGATCTCGAAAACGTTGCGGTGCACGAGATCGGACACTACACCGGTCTGGCGGACATCTACAACCCTGGGTATCCCCCGTATGTGCCGGCGATGGGAGAGGGGAACGAAGGCGCGACGATGTACGGGATCATTCGCGGGAGCGAGACGGTAAAGCGCTCTCTGGCCCCGGTTGACCTCAACGGCGTGGAGTATATCTACGACCATGCGCCGCCGGGATCCATTGATGTCGTCCTCGTCCTGGACGGATCGACAGCGTTCACTTCAGCGTACGCCTCGTTCGAAGCAGTCAAGAACAGCGCAGCGGAATTTGTACATCGCATGGACATCGGCGACAGGGTTGCAGTGATTCAGCTTCCTTCGACCGTGGTGTACGGACTTCAGGCGATCACCGGGGACAGCACCACCCGCTATGCCGCGATCAACGCCATCAAGGGATTGACCCAGGGAGGGGCCAACGTGATCGGCGCCGGCCTGCAGGCGGGTGCAGCCCAGCTCTCCACGGTGCAAGGCGGCATAGAGGCGATCATCCTGTTTAGCGCGGGAGTGGAGAGCGGGACTCCCGCCGCGCTGAGCGTTGTTCCCGCCCTCACAACGCCCGACAGCATCCGCGTATTCACCATGGGATTTCCCGGTAGCCCGCCCTCCGCGCAAGACCTCGGCAGCAGCCTTGCAGAACAGACAGGAGGGACATACTACAGCACTTCGGAGGAAGGCCTACCGCTGACCGTGAAGGAAATGTGGAACCGGTTGAGCAGCCTGCAGCTCGTTGCCTACACGACATTCGCTTCGAACCTCCCCGGGTTCAACTGGCAGGGCGGCTTCAATTATCAGGGAGGGTTCAACTATCAAGGCGGATTCAACTACCAGGGTGGCTTCAATTGGCAGGGCGGATTCAACTATCAGGGCGCGATCGATGAGGGGACGGTCAAGATCCTCCCCGGATTCAACTGGCAGGGGAGCACCGGTGTTCTCGCCCTCGTGCCTCCCCAGGATGGCCTCGTCATTCCGACCGCACCGCCCTACACGATCCCGGAGCAGTTTGCGATCATCACGCCCACCGACTTTGACAAGTATCCCATTCCCAATCCATACTTCACGAGCATCCGCTTCGTGAAGGGGGATACCTACAACTTCTATGAGATCACGAATCCCAAGCCGGGTGTATGGACTCTCATTCCCGGAGGAGACGTTGCAAACCCGACGGAGGTGGAACAGCTGGATCTTTCGGTGGTGGGAGTGACGGATGTGACGATGCAGACATATTTCGCCGCCTCCACATATTCCCCGGGAGCAACAATCACCGTGCAGGCCACGCTCTCCCACGGGGGGCTGTCCCTGAGCGGCGAGCATGTCACAGGCGGGACCGTCATAAGCTCCGCTTTGATTGAAGGAGAAGTCCGGGTTCCGGGCTCTCCCACGACGGAGGTTTTTGTGCTGGCTCCCCTTGGGAACGGTCTGTATGAAGGGGCGTTCACGAACACCTCCATCCCCGGAACATACAATTTCTCCATTCGGGCTTCGGGGACCATCACAGTTCCCGGCCCCGCCGGACTGGTCCCGATGGAGTTTTCTCGCAGGCAGGAGCAGGCGGTCTACGTCGCTGTACCTTTCGTTGCTGATGCAGTGCTCTTTGGCAAGAAGGGCATTGTCGTCGGAGAAGGGGCGAAGATCAACTCCGGAAGCGTGCTGGTAAACGCGACAGGGGGCGCCCTGGTCATCGGACCCGGGGCAACGACGCCTCCGGAGTACAACCTGAAGGCGGACAGCATGACCATTCTCTCGGGAGCCACGGCCGGCGGCAATGTGTTCTACAACTATCTGCTCAAGAATCAAGGCGTCATCGGAGGAACACAGACGTCGCCGCTCGGGCTTCCTCTCGTCCAGGCGCTTCCTCCATTCGAGACCGCGCAGCCCGGCTCAAAGGACATCATCGTCGGCGACAGCCGCAAGACCTCGCTGTCTCCCGGTCGTTATAGGGATGTGACGCTGAAATCGAATGCCACGCTCATTCTCTCCGGCGCCGGTACCTATGATCTCCGGTCACTCTGGGTCCGGGAAGGGGCAAGGGTGCTCGCAAAGGGAAAGACCAAAGTGCGCGTGTCGCGCGGACTCAGATCCGACCTCGGATCATACATCGGCCCTCAGAACGGCGCCAGCATAACAGAATCTGACATTGTCTTCTATGTCGGAGGGACGAACGAACAATGCTGGTTCATGTCATCGGCATCGATGGGACCCTGCGCACGGGTGTTTGCAAATATCTACGCGCCAAACGGGACCGTGTGGTTGCAGGCGTCGACTGAGGCCAGAGGTGCTTTCGTCGGTGACCGGGTCGTCATGGGGGCGGGCGCGCAGGCGACTCTCGGAACGGCGTTCATCGGACTCGTGAAATCCGTAGAGACGGGGTGGACGCTGGCACCGGAGGAATCCGCTGTAGACGTGCCCCTGCCGCCTACATACTCCCTGGTCCAGAACTACCCCAATCCGTTCAACCCGACGACTCAAATTCGTTACGGGATACCCCAGCCGGGCAACGTGACATTGAGCATCCACAACGTGCTGGGTCAGGAGGTGATCCGCCTGGTGGACGAGTATCAGGACGGCGGTTATCACGACATCCGCTGGGACGGGACTGATCAGCACGGAACGCCGGTAGGGTCCGGCGTGTATTTCTACAGGCTCCGTGCAGGGTCGTTCGTCGAGAGCAAACGCATGCTTTTGTTGAAGTAGAACGCCGGGAAACACGCATGCACACTCGTGTCGTCTCCTGGACTCTGCTGCTCGCCCTCTGTAGTGCGAGCATATCCTTTGCACAGAACAAACGGGTCTTCCATCATCTCACGGTGAAGGATGGGCTTTCGCAGGGATCGGTGAATTGCATTTTCCAGGACCGCATGGGATTCATGTGGTTCGGCACGCAAGACGGGTTGAACCGCTTTGACGGCTATGCCTGCACCGTGTTCAAGCATGATCCGGCCGATTCGCTCTCCATCAACGACAACTGGATCCTGAGCATCGCGGAAGATGCCGAAGGGACGCTCTGGATCAGAACGATGAAGAGCGCGATGTTGAACAGGTATGACCCGGCCAGAGAGATCTTCCATGAGGTCGCGCGGGAGAGCATTGACATCCGGTTCGTTGCGAAGAGCAGCGTGAAGGCGGAATGGGATGACCCGGACGGGACGCAATGGCGGGGGACGATTGGCGGAGGTCTCACGCGGTTCGATCCCCGCACGGGAAAGACCACCGCGTACAGGCACGATCCCCGCAATCCACTGAGCCTTGCGGACGATCGCGTGTATTCGATCTATCGAGACCGACTCGGAGTGCTCTGGATCGGCACAAAGGAAGGTCTCGACAAGTTCGATCCGGTGCGCGAAACGTTCATGCACTACAGGCGTGAAGAGGGAAATCCCGGGAGTCTTGCCGACAACTGGGTCTGGCCGATTCTGGAGGACAGGTCCGGCGCGCTCTGGGTAGGGACGTTTCGGGGGGGGCTGGATCGCTTCGACAGAACCACAGGGACGTTCACACACCATGTTCATGACGAGTCCGATCCACGCAGCCTGAGCGGCAATCAGGTA
Source organism: Bacteroidota bacterium (assembly GCA_020846365.1). Classification (GTDB taxonomy): domain Bacteria; phylum Bacteroidota; class Ignavibacteria; order UBA10030; family UBA6906; genus JAGDMK01. The sequence goes on along the minus strand of JADLEA010000191.1, from coordinate 2,802 downwards.
TACGCGCTCTACCAGGATCGCTCGGGAATGATCTGGGTGGGATTGAGCGACAACGGCGTCGACCGGTTCCACCCGGAGCTGAGTGCGTTCCGCATTCTCGCGCATGACCCCGCGCACCCTCGGAGTCTCATCGACAACAACATCCTGTCGATACACGTCGGGCCCTCGGGCATTCCCTGGATCGGTACGCGGAGCGGACTGGAACGCTTCGACAAGCCCGCGAAAACATTCACGCACTTCCAATCCGATCCTTCCTCTACACGCAGCATAGGCGACAATCAGGTGCAATCGCTGCTTGAGGACCGCGACGGTACGTTGTGGATCGGAACCGTGAGCAACGGGCTGGATCGCAAAGCGCGGAACGCCGACGTGTTCACGCACTACCGGCATGATCCGTCCGACACGAACAGCCTGAGCGACAACAGGGTATACGCGCTTGCCGAAGATCCTGATGGCCACATCTGGGTCGGAACGTATGCCGGCGGGCTCAACAGGCTCAACCCTTCAACCGGCGCATTCACACGCTTTGCGCACGATACGTCTGGTTCCGGCGGGCTGAGCGCCCCCGGTGTCTTTGCGCTCCTGGCCGATCGCGGGGGTACGATATGGGTCGGGACATTCGGCGGCGGGCTGAACCGCTTCGACAGGAAAACGCAATCGTTCACCGTCTACAGGCACTCGGATCAAGATCCGAACAGCCTGAGCGACGATCTTGTGGCCTGTCTTCATGAAGACCGCAAAGGTACGCTCTGGGTCGGGACCGCCGGAGGCCTGAACCGGATGGACCGTGATGCGGGATCGTTCCGCCGCTACCGCGAAAGAGACGGATTACCGAATGATGTCGTCTTCGGGATCCTGGAGTCGGAAGACGGAAAACTCTGGCTGAGCACAAACAAGGGGCTTTCGCGCTTCGATCCGGAGTCTGACACGTTCCAGAACTTCGATTACAGCGACGGCCTGCAGGGCGATGAGTTCAATCAGAATGCGTATGCCAAGGATCCCCTGACCGGCGAGATGTATTTCGGCGGAAGCCAGGGCATCACCGTGTTTCACCCGGACAGCGTCAGGGACAACCGGTTCGTTCCGCCTCTCGTGTTCAGCGGTTTTGTGCGCTACAACACGGACGACGACGAGGGAAAGCCCATCGAAGAGAAGGGCATTGCGGTGAAACCCACCGTGATGCTTTCCTACAAGGACAACGTCGCCAGCTTCACGTTTGCCGCCTTGAGCTTCTACAACAACGCCAAAAACAGGTATGCCTACAAGCTGGAAGGCTACAGCGACAATTGGATCCAGCTGGGGACGGACCACCGGGCCACGTTCACGAACCTTGACGGCGGAGAGTATGTTCTTCGGGTAAGGGGGTCAAACAACGACGGCGTCTGGAATGATGACGGAGCATCGCTCCGGGTCATTGTAACGCCGCCCTGGTGGAGGACCTCGTACGCGTATGCGGGTTATGCTGCCGTCTTCCTGGGCGTGCTCTACGGTCTGCGGCGATTCGAGTTGGGGCGCAGAGAACAAAAGGTTCGAGTCAGGGAGGCCGAACTCCGTGCAAAAGCGGTGGAGGCAGAGAAACGCGCGCTGGAGGCGGAGAACGAGCGGAAGACAAAGGAGCTGGAAGATGCCCGGCGGTTGCAGCTTTCCATGCTTCCGAAGGATATCCCCCGCCTTCCGGGCTATGAGATCGGGGTGTTCATGAGGACGGCGACAGAAGTGGGCGGAGACTATTATGACTTCTCCACCGGCCCGGATGGGACCCTGCTGGTCGCTTTCGGTGACGCGACAGGCCACGGGATGCAGGCAGGGACGATCGTGACGTTGATGAAAGGGCTCTTCCTCTCGGATGCGTCCCGGCTCTCCATTCAGTCGTTCTTCCAGCATTGCAGCAGGACGATGAAGGAAATACGGCTCGGCCGGCTCTTCATGGCATTTGACCTCGTGCGTGTGCAAGGACCTGCGGTCAGCTTTTCCAGCGCGGGCATGCCGCCGGTATTCCTCTACCGTCAGGCGACGGGAAGAATCGAGGAGATCCTGCTCAAGGGGATGCCGCTGGGCGCCATGAGGGATGCCTCCTACAGCGTCCACGAGCTGGCGATGGAGAAAGGGGACACGTTGTTGTTCCTTACTGACGGACTGCCGGAGTTGCGCAACAATGCCGGAGAGATGTTCGACTACACGCGTGTTCACCGCGCCTTCACGGCATCCATCCCCGGACAGCCGGACCGGATCATCCAGAGTCTCGTCGGAGCAGGCGATGCATGGATGAGTGGCGCAACGCAGGACGACGATATTACCCTGCTTGTCATACAACGGAGCGCGTAGCAGGCACAGCCTGCTCTTCACCGCTCCCTTACGAGGATTCTCATGAACAAGAAAATCTCGCTGACGATGTCCCTTCCGCACATCCCGGACATCGAGCTGGTGGCTCTGGAGGGACTTGACCGGCTCGCCCAGCACCTCGGTATTGGCGATGAAAAGATCGGCGAGGCCCGTATCGTGGTGACTGAGGCAATCCTCAATGCCCTCGAACATGCGGGCGCGCACAGCCCGCCGGTGCACGTGGAGTTCACGATTACGGTCGATACCCTCGTCGTGTTTGTGCGTGATAGCGGGAAGGGCTTTGTACCCTCCGGCGTCGAGGAGCCGGTTCTGGAGGCAAAATTCGGGACCGCCCATAAGCGGGGGTGGGGACTAAAACTCATGAGATCGCTCGCCGACGATTGCCGTATCGAGTCGGGCAAGACGGGCACTACCATTACCATCACGAAACGCATGCGGTGACACTATGGAACAGCCTTT
>JADLEA010000190.1 GCA_020846365.1 Bacteroidota bacterium | reverse complement strand
GTCGACGTTCACAGGCACCCCTGAGCGCAAGTTCTGCTGCTCCTGATCGGGCACGAGGAGCGATTTGAGAAGACGGTAGTCGAAGGCATCCTGGATCGACGCGGGATCAAAGCCCTCTGTGACAAGCCGGAGCGGGGTTAACCGGGAGAGCTCTTTCGCAATGTACTTCCCGCACACTCCCCATCCGTGGAAGCTGCCTGTCGGCAACACGGCATACATCATGACAGTTTTCCTTTCCCGTTGTCGGAGGTGCGGCGTGCCCTGACGAGATACTGAAACGTGTAGAGTTGCTGAACGTCTTCACGCGTTAGTCCCCGGAGCGCAAGCTTCCCCCATTCGAGATCCCTGGGCCACGGGCCGGCGGTAGGCATGTCCGCATCGCAGCTGCTGATCAACTGGTCAATCATGAAGCCGCTCCCGCTGAATAACCTGCCGATCTCGACCAGCGTGAAGAAGCGGATGTGCGTTGCGTCGAGCAATCCCCGCTGGGCATAGGTCCAGAACCCGTTCACAAGACTCTGCACCAATCTGATATTCTGCGCGTTTGGAATGCTGGCGACAACAACGCCCCCCGGTCGGAGGTAGTCCCGAAGTGTACGCAGCACCTTCCAGGGATCATAGAGATGTTCCAGCACATCGGCCAGAATGATCAGATCGAATGCGCTCCTGGGGATAGCGTAGTCTTCCAGCGACATGCTCTCGATGTCCCCCCTCAGGACTCTGTCGAGAACGCGCCGGGCTTGGCCAGCCGCATCGGCGTCAATCTCCACGCCATAGTAGGTCACCTCGGGATGGTCCCGCTTGATGACTCCTCCGGTGGCGCCTCCGCCGCAACCGATTTCCAGCACATCGCGGAAGGGGAAGTCCAGCAGACCCATAAGCTCCATGCGCGGACGGTCTTCGTACTTTTCGTCGTACCGGGTCAGGAGCGGTGAAAACACTTGCGTTGGTTCCATGGCAGTCCTCTTCGCGATCACGTGATCTTTTCAACAACACGCGACGCCCTCTCGATGCCCGCACTCTTGCTGACATCGTTCCACAGGCTTTCCAGAAACGCTGTTGATCCGGCTCGCGCCGCGATCCCCTTCCATTTGTCGAGGAACAACTGCCGGTTTCTCTCCAGGATCTGCCGGGCGGTCGCCTCCGATCGGAAGTACCGGATGGTGCGGAGACCACGGATTGTTCCGCTCCATTCGTGGTCGTAGCCCGTTGCGGGAACAACATAACATGCCACGCCAGCCCATCGACATTGCAGGCCGAGGTCCCACTCTTCGAAATAGCACGGAGTATATCGCGCATCAAACTGGAGGCCCCCGGGACCAAACATGGCCGTTCGCACACCGAAGAGAAATCCGGAGACCGCGTCAACCCGCACAGGGGCGCTGCAAGCCCCCTTGTCCAGGTAGTGCATGTCCCTCGTCGTGGCAAAATCAAAGTAGCTTCCCTGCGGTCCGACCACGGCTGCGTCGGGCAGATCCGCCATGGCCTGTTCAAGCAGCGTAAACGTGGACGATTCCACGTGAAGGTCTGCATTCAGGATGAAGGTCATGGGACTCTGTGACATCGCCAGTCCGATGTTCCACGCGCGCGACACCCCGACATTGTGACTCATGGCGGCCAGGTAGTCTATGCGCGGATGCGTGCGAAGCCGGTCTGCCATCTCCGGCGCGTTGCACACCACAATCACATCCCCCTCGATCTGACGGAGGTCGTCCAACAGCGTCATAATATTGTAGGGGCTCGCCGGAGACATGTCCAGGACCGGAATGACAAAACTCCTTTGGGGCCCGCTCGATGACACAGCACTCGGGCGAGAATGCCCGGCGGGGGACGATTCTCCCGCCACCGATTTCTCCCTAAGGACTTCCGCGGAGTCTGTTGTGGGTTTTCCGCCCAGGCACACCTGCAGGAGATCCTCCATGCGATGCGCGTACGTGTGCGCGCGGTGGACCACACGGCGTCCCCTGGCCGCCACCTCTTCCCGCACATCCTCATGCGCGAGATAGTGTTCAAGCACCTCCAGGATGGTATCGTCCGTGTACACGCCGAGTTCCTCGCCGGCGTGAAACAGCGTCTCCTGTCCACTGTTGCGGGCCGTGTCCGTCAGGAGGAATGATCCGCTGGAGAGCACTTCGAACACCCGCATGTTCAGGTCGTTCTTGATGGCGTTGTTGAACACGATTTTGCTGCGCGAGAAGAAATCCGCCATGTCCGTCCAGAAGCACCGCTCGTAGGTAACCCGATGCCGCTGTTCAATCCGATTGAGAAGCTTTACGCGCCGTTCAGTGTTCAGTGATCCCACAAAGCCGATGTCATGGGTCTTGCCCGATGCATGATTGCGGTGTATCTCCGGATCACAGCCGAGCGGCAGCCAGTGCACGGTCCGGTTCCCGGCGTCACGGAAGGCCTGAAGATACTCGCGCTGCGCGATGAAGACATGGTCGAACTGCCTTGCCCATTGCACATGCCAATCCAGGTTGAGATGAGTGTCGATGAGGTAACATGCCTTGGGAATGGTCAGCGCATCCAGATTGCGGGGAAAGTGCCCGTTCACGGATTCAACCCAGAGATACAGATCCGGGAGAAGCGCAGACGGCAGCTTCCGGAACAGCGCAGCCATGTCCACGTCGTACGCCGTGGGGATGTCCTGGTCTTTGATGGGAAGGCGCATATTCTCGAGACGCCACGCCTTGATCAGGCTGCGATCCATCGTGGGCCCAATCGTCACCACCTGATGCCGGTCGCGAAGTACGCGCTCGAAATATGCCGCGGTCGTGACTGGATACGAGACGTGCGCCAGCATCACTTTTGCGCGCTGCTGGATCAGTGGAGACGAGCTCTGGTGTTGGGTATTCATGATTCAACCGGTATCCGTGCTGTGGGATGAAGAAGTTCCATAAGAGATTGCGCAAACGCTTCCTGTCCTGCCAGTTCGAGGTCCAGGATGACCTGCTTGAAGAAACCCGAGCTGCTCACGCCGCGCCGGGTGAGTTCGTTCACCACGCGGTTGGCCTCGTCTCGCCGGCCGGCACATGCCAGCGCTGCCGCGCGTGCGGCGACCGCGAAGGGATAGTCGCCATGGCGCTCCTGCGCGTCTTCGAGTACGCGAAGTGCGGGCAGCGCGTCCCCAAGCGCAAGCGTCACAAGCGCATACTTCACAAACGCTTCCCGAAGCGATTGGTCCAGGCGCATGGCCCGCTCGAATGCCCGCTGTGCTTCCTGGTAACGCTGGAGTTCTACGAGACTCACACCTAGGCCAAGTTCTGCCCTCGCATCCGAAGGATCACCCTCCAGGACGCGCTCCCAAAGGTGTATCGCTTGCGCATGGTTTCCGAGTTCTTGTTCCTGCGCTGCGAGCTCCCGTACCGCGCGGAAGTCGCCGGCCCCGCTCGCCGCCAGCTTTGCCCGGCCTATCGCCGCATACTGTTCCGCCTTCTCCCGCGTCCGGCCCTTGTTCAGACGCCCGTAGTGGTGAATGGGTACCCCTGTCTGCAAAAGCGGGATGCCGGCACGCTGAAGGGAGGGTTCAACCACTTCGTGAACGGGCTGCTCAAAGAGCACATCAGTCCGGTGGGGGAAAAGACGGACTTTGTCGCTGGGTACCCATCCCGACCCGGCTTCTACGTCATCATAGCTCCCGTCGTTCTGCTCCCATCCCTGGACGCCCGCATCATGGACATAGTTGCGCGTCGTAAGGACCACAGCTGCCGGCTCCCGACGTAACTCCTCCAGCAGACCCTTCACAGCCGCACGATCACGCATCGCTATCCGCTCATCGGCGTCCAGCACAAGAATCCAACCACCGCTCGCATGATTCAGCGCCGCGTTGCGGGCCTCTGCATAGTTGTTCTGCCATGGATGGGAAAACACCCGCGCTCCGCACGCAGCAGCCACCATCGGAGTTCGATCGGTCGAACCCGTGTCCACAACGATCATTTCATCCACGATCCCCGACGCCCCCGCAAGGCAGGACGCCAGCATCGATTCTTCATTCTTCACAATCATGCACAACGAGAGCCCATCCGTCGGCGCAGGCCCGGCCGGTTTGACCTGATCACGCAAGGTCAACGCCAGTTCCAGGAGCGAATCCTCCGGTCCGAAACGGGCTAGACATTCCACTGCAACGTCGAGGGCCTCCCGGGCATGTCCTGCCGACGCAAGAAACTCCGCATGCAAGTACGCAAGATGCCCATGCGCCGGATGAAACCGCCGGGCATCGGCCACGGCACGCAGAGCTCCGGACTCCCTCTCCAATGCCTGAACCACGCCGCGGAAACTCCCCAACACCTCCGGGATAGTCGGGCTGAGCAAAAATGCATGCTCGAGCATTCTGTATGCTTCTTCCCTCTCCCCCATCCCCCAGAGCAAGGCACCCAGATGAGCATGGGACTCGCCGGAGGTGCGGTCGCACTCTACCGCATGCCGGAAGGCCTCCAGGGCCTTTTCCGGCTCTCCTTCCTCGACATGTATCATCCCTGTCAACCGGAGGGCTCGCGCATTACCGGGATCCAAACCCAGAGCTTTTTCAACGCACTGCCGCGCCAGATCCCGCTCACCCATTCCCAGCATTGCAAAGCCCGCAATATCCAACCATTCCCGGTTTCGCTTCACAGCTTCGGGCGTAAGGGGGAGAAGCTCGGAGACCTCGGCGTATCGTCCTGCACGCAGAAGCATCCAGGCGCGCGTCGCGTGGAGCTTCGGGCTCTCCGGGAATCGTTCGAGAGATGACGAAAGGCGGGTCGCAGCATCGTCCACACGATTCTCCGCTTCAAGCTCCAGGGCTTCCGCCACAGCATGCAACACCTCCCGTTTCATCATCTCCAGGCGGTCAGAGGGATTGATCGGACTCCGTTGCCGCAACGCGCTCGTCGAAGTCACCTTCACCGTACCGGGGTTGGACGGAACCAGTACAGCATCGCCCGTGTAACAGCACTCGAAACCCGCCAGCGCGACGCGATAGGCATAGTCGGCCAGTACTTCATCCGGAGAGGCGAGCGACTCGTCGAACAGCCCGACTATCCCCACGAGCTCACCGCGGAGGAAAAAGCACTCTCCCGGAATGTCTTCGATCGGTATCCGTCTCCCGCCTACGCGCTCTGCGTATCGCATGACGGACGCATCGTCAGCAACTGCCGCTTCTTCGACGGGTATGGGAGCCACGATACCCAGACGAGGATCATGGTCCATAACGAGCATGAGCCGTTCAATGCTTCCCTCAGGGAGACGGTTGCCTTCTCTCAACACACAGAGGTTTCCAGTGGCAAGGAGGAGTGAACGGTTCAGGAATTGCGCATATTCCCGTCCGCCGGCTACGGTGCGAGGAGTTGTGAGGAGTCTGGACGCCTCAGGTTTCATGCCGGATTCCTCTGGCTGCGGCGGAACGCCGCGCTCCTGAACCTGTTCGAGTATGAGACCTTCCAGCGTTTCCCATTCGCGCTCGACGGGCCGCTGTTCAGCAGTCCGCAATCCGCCTTGTACCAACCGTGCGCGGAGCCGGTCGTCTTCCCACACACGACGCACGGCGTTTGCGAGCTCGTCAGGTCTGGACGGAGGGACGAGGATTGCGTTTTCACCGTGCACGCAGTACTCGCGCGCACCATCGGTGTCGGTGCACACCACCGCTACTCCTGCGGCCATCCCTTCCAGAGGCGGACGGGGACAGGAATCATAGTGGGATGCGTACACGAGGATGTCAGCCGTACCGAAGAGCCGTGTTTTTGCGGCATCGTCGGGTGCAATGTGAAACTCACAGGGAGTATCCGCAAAGATCTCGGGAGGCGTACTCGAAATCCGCACCGCCGTGTATTGCATCCCTTCTTCCGTCAACTGCCTCAACGCGCTGTGGATGTCGCCTATGCCTTTGAATGAGAGCGGCTCCAGCGGCGTCCCTGCGCTGTCGGGTCCTACGATAAGGATGCGCGGTACGCGCCGGCGTTCCTGATCCGGGACAGGATGGAAGACGCCCCGGTCCACGCACACAGGCACGATGGTTTCCAGGGGAGCTCCCCCCAGGGCACTGATGCGATTGCGCAGGTTAGCGGAGTTCGCCACGACCTGAACACCGGGCAGTGCGTAGGACGCTGCGGACATCTTGCGCAGGTTGCGCAGGGACTCCGCTTCCCCTCCGGCAATCCCGTCCGGAGGCCGGCTGAAGACGAACTGATCGCCTTGCGCAAAGTACAGCTTCACCCGGGCTTCGATGCCCGGCAACTCCATGGCGTTCAGAAAGTATGTCGCAATCACAACATCCGCCTCCGGCGTGGCCGATGCCATCGACATCCGGGACGGAACGCGTATCACCCGCGCCCGAACGGGCATCCGCCCCGGCGGTTCGGAGTATGTGACGATTGAGACCTGGTGTCCCCGGGCAACAAGAGCATTGGCCTGAGCCAGAAGGGTCAGGTTCCCCCCTGTCACGCCCTGGATGTTGTGTATGAGATACACAATGCGGAGCCGTCTTCGTTCGAAAGTTTTCCTGACCTCGGGCGCCTGCCCTTGGGCGCTTTGTTGCTTCGCCCACGCGAGGGTTGACGCGGGGTAGAGCGCAGGATGATTGAGCACGATGCGCGCGATGAGATGCATGCGGCGTTTGTTCGCCTCCAGCAGTCCACCCTCTTTCTTGATCCGGTATTCGAAGAGCGGCTCAGGCACCCTCACACCCTTCCATCCTTTCTCGATGCATCCCACCCAGAAATCCCAATCCTCATACCCCTCCGTCATGGTCTCATTGTATCCGCCGACTTCCTCCCACATCTTCTTGCGCATCAACGCGCAGACGGCCACGCTGTTGTCCTTGTGCACGATGGTTTCGGCATCAAACGGGGGGAGTGCAAACACCTCGTTGACTTCCCCGAACCGGCGGATGTGGCTGTAGACAAACCCGATATCGGCATGCGCACCGAACTCCCGTAGGCATCGCGCCATGAATGTAGGGGCGATCCTGTCGTCGGCGTCAAGCGGAAGGAGATATTCCCCGCGCGCGACAGCACACCCCGCATTCCGCGCAGCCGGCAGTCCGCGGTTCTCCTGCTCGATGAGCCGGAGTGCCAGCTCCGGATGTTCACGCCTGTACTGCTCTACCACCGGCGAGGTGTCATCCGGACTCCCGTCATTCACCACGATCACTTCCCAGCGCGTCTCGGTCTGCCGCGCAACGCTCTCGATGGCTTCCCGGAGAAACTGTGCCTGGTTGTAGCACGGAATAACCACGGACACCAGTATGTGGTCTTCCGGGTCTTTCGCCTTTGCAGCCAGTGCTGCCACACGCTCGATGTGCGCATCAACGTGTTTGACCCGCTCATGGTCTTCCGCGCGAACGAACATCGCGCGCAGGGTACGGAGCTGGACGAGGGCAGTATCATGCAGTCCTGCGTCGACTTCCTCTCCTATGTGTCTGATCAGGATTTGTGCGGCGTCGACCAGGCCCGCGTACCACCACCGCTGGGGCCTGTTCCGGTACGCCGCCAATGCCTCGACTGCCGTCGAACGGGCGAGGCCGGGCGCAACGGCCGGACGGGGATGTGTGCGCTGGAGATCGCGAGCGTGCCGGAGAATCTCTTCCAGCCGATCACCCATGGCCGTGAGAGAGAAGTGCTGCTCCACCCTCGCTCTGGCCTCATGCTGCAGCCGCGAACGATACGCCGGATCATCCAGCAGGCGCCGGAGTTCCTTGGCGTAGGTTTCGGCTTCGGCCTCCGGTGTTGATGGCTGAATGAGTATGCCCGATCCCTCCGTGACCAGCTCCGCCTGCCCGCCCACCGCAGCTCCCACAACAGCCAGACCGGCAGCCATCGCCTCATAGATGGTGAGCGATATCCCTTCCCACTTGGAAGGCAGGAACAAGACATCCGCCATCATCATGAGCTCTTTGATGCGCTCGTTCGGAACTGCTCCCAGAAACGAAACGGCTTCCTCGAGCCGCCACTCGCGAGCGGTCTGCTTCATGAACTCAAGCTCAGGGCCATCTCCTGCGACGATCGCCCGGAACTGCGCTCCTCCCTGGCGAAGCAGGCGGACCGTCTGGAGAAACACTTGAGGCTGCTTTTGTGCAACGATTCGGCCAGGATAGAGGATCACCGGCAGGGACCCGGAGATGCGCATCGCTTCACGTTCCCGCACGCGTGTCTCTTCGTCGGGATGCCATTCGCCGGTGTCGACGTTTGTCGTGCACACTTCGATCCGGGCCGGGTCTCCCCCACGCCGCGTTTCCCAGGTCTTGAGATAGCTGGATGACACAATGTTCACATCCAGCAGTTCCTGCATCTGCACCGCAAAACGCGGATATCCGCCATGGTCCCAACCTTCTTCCTCCATGTGACAATAATCGAGGAGGAGAACATCCGGAAACTGTGATCGCAGGTACGGAAGGAGTCTGTAGCCGAATTCCGAATTCGATACCAACACGGCGTCAATCTGGCGCGAACGAATGAGATAGGTGAGGAATCTCGGATAGTCCGCGTGGCTCAGAAAGTGAGAGAGCGCAAAAACGTCCGGCGTAGCGCCGGCAAATTCGGGAAGCCATGTGTGGTCTCCCTTGGCGGTCGTCGCAATGCTCACTTCCCATCCGCGCGGGCGCAATTGACGGATGACGTCGAGATTGAACTTGTCCGCGCCGCCCAGGGCCAACCAGGGGAGTATCATGAGCAACCGCTGGCCGCTTTTCTGAAGCAGATTCTCAGCGGGCTGGCGATCATCCATCGGAGCATAAAGGCCCACCTCCGGTTGGACCCGATGGGGGAACGTGCCGTCCCACAATCGTGGATACCGTGATTGCAGCTGCTGACGATACCGCTCGCGGGCGTCTTCGGCAAGATTGGACCAGCGATCGGTGTGCGACGCCCTGCGGCGGTACCAGTCCAAGTATTCGGGAATGGTGGAGCCCCAGACTCCTGTCGATGCCGCGTGAAGCCAGTACTCCCAGTCCTCCAAACCGTCTCTCGTCGTTTCGTCAAACCCGCCGATAGCTTCATGGACGGAGCGGCGTACCATGGATGTCGCATCCACAAGATTCTCTTCGAGGAATGCTTCATGCTCATGGAATCCGCGGGTCCAGAGGTACTCCTGCGCCCCAAACCCGACGCTGAATCCCTTGACAAACCCGACGTCGGGGAGCGTGACGAGATGCCAGAACCACTTCTCGATCGCGGTCGGCTCGAGCAGGTCGTCGCTGTCCAACAGCACAACGTACTCCGTCCGCGCAGCCCGGAACCCGGTGTTCCGGGAGGCGCTGAGTCCGCGGTTGACGTCGTGATCCAGCACGCGGATCCTCGGGTCCATCGTGCGGTACGTTTGAAGCATCTCCAGTGTCCGGGCGTCCGTGGACGCGTCATTCACAATGATCCACTCCCATTGCTGCAATGATTGGCCGAACACACTCCGGGCGGTCTCATGAAACTCCTCACCCGTATTGAAGAACGGCGTCACAATGGACACGCATGCCGGGGCCGAGGGGTTCACTGCCCGGTACAGATACGCCGGCCGCGACGGTGATGCCGGGGGATTCTTGAAATCCGGTTTTCGCGGATCGATCATGGCATCGCTCCTGCCGGTGCAGTCACGGCAAGCAGTGGCGTCTGCATCCCCCTGCCGGGGAGGATGCCGCGTGCCCTTGCGGATGCCTTCGCCCGCTCAGCAAAGGCCTGTTGCTCCGCCGTATGCTCCGCCGAGATCCCGTTTCCTGTCTGGCGCCAGCAGTACAGACGATCCGGAAGATTGGCGACGCCGCAACGCTCGGCAATGCGCAACCAGAGGTCGTAGTCCTGAGCGTAGCGATATGTCGGATCGTATCCCCCCGTATCGTTCAGCACGGATCGCCTGAGCATGACCGTGCCATGCCCGAAGCAGTTGTGCGTCAGGAGCCGAGACCGGATCTGTTCATCGGTGGTGTACACGGGCTCGGCGCCGAGAAGGTTGTTCTGACCATCGATGTACATGAAACCGGTGCCTACAAGGCCGATGTCCGGATGATTGTCTAAAAACGCGACTTGCTGAGCGAAGCGCGTCGGCAACGCAAGGTCGTCGCCGTCCATGCGCGCGAGGTATTCCCCCCGGCAAAGCGCTACGGCTTCAATCAGGGAGTGCGTCAATCCCTGTCTTGACTCGTGGCGCACCAGCCGGATCCTGGGATCGGCGTAGCGTTCCAGAATCTCGGCTGTTTCATCCGTAGAAGCGTCGTCGATGATGATGCATTCAAAATCTTCAAAGGTCTGTTGAAAGAGGCTCTCCAGGGCCAGGGGCAGATAGGGCGCATCATTGTGCGTCGAGAGCACGACGCTCACTCGCGGGACAGCAGTCTCAGGCGCAATGTGCTGGCGCGAGATACTCCTGAGGGAAGCGTCAGGAGGTACGGCGCTGACAGGCGCGACGTGTTGAGGTCCTGCGCTGGCGGGCGCGGCGATCTGAAGCAGGGCGGCCTCGCGCGCACCGCTCTGAGGTGTAGCGCGCTCGGATGCGCCGTCCTGATATGCGGCACGCGCGGATGCGTCCATCTGTGGTACCATGCGCTTGGTCGCGTCCTGCTGAGAGGCAGCGCGTCCGGATGCAGCAACCAGAGACGCCGCGCTTTCCGCGGCAGCGCTCTTCGGTGCCCCGAGCGGAATGCACTCCGCCCAGATCTCGCCCCAGCGAACCTCCTGATGCATCACCCGCAATCCGGCCTCCTCCATTTCGGCCGCAAAGGAATCCAACGTGTATTCCGTCTCGTGCGTCGAATCCAGACGGTATTCGACATTGAGCTCCTGTCTGAGCGGTATCCTCCAGTCTCTCTCGAACAAGGGAACTCTGATGAGCACGCGCTTCGGACATGTACGGGCGAGGAGCTTTCGCAAGAATCCCGGCCTCCCCGCGAGATGTTCCAGTACGTTGGAGAGAATGACCACTTCGGCTCCACTGAACTGCTCCATCTCCAGCGCATCCCCCACGATATACCGTACCCCGGGATGGGCATGCATCCGCTGCGCAGCTGCGATGTTCTCCCTGCTTATGTCGATTCCGGTGACCGTAGCCCCGCACCGTTCGGCGACATCCTGAGCCACGGCCCCCACACCGCAACCCACATCCAGTACCGATTCGCCCTGATGCACGCGGCGAATGAAGAAGTCATGGTATCCGGTGTGACGGTGTTTCGTGTGAACACCCTTTCCGTAACGCACTGCGAGCTCCCCTTCCGCCGTGTAGAGCACGTCTTCCAGACGGAACAACATCCGCAAGCCCTCGTCAGGAGTCGTTGAGCGCGCACGATCCGCGACGTATGACCCCACAGCGTCAACGCATTCCGCATTCGCCATACTATCGAGGAGGGTGCCGAGAGACGAGCGCGTATTCTCCCGGGAGAGGGTTGACATCGACGTTATGCCCCCGTTCGATTCCCGCTCCAGCCCATCACGGCGCATGACTCCCGTCAGGACTGCCAGCTCTTTCTCCACGACGCTGTCCAGAGTACAGTGTTCCAGCACGTATCGTCGTGCAGCCGCGCCCAGCCGGTTCGCGAGACCTTCATCGTTCAAGAGCTGTTGCACCGCGTGACGCAGACCTTCGGCCGTCGGCGCGCAGAGCAGGCCGTTCTGCTCGTGAACGAGGACCGATGCGATTCCGGGGACCCGTGTGCCGATGACCGGACTGCCGCACGCCATGGCTTCGAGCAACACCTTCGGGTGCCCTTCATAGAGCGAAGGGAGGATGAAAGCCCGGCTGCTCCGGAAGTAGTCCGGCAAATCCCGTGACGGCACACCCCCGATCCATTCCACTTTGCCATTCAGGGAGGCGGGGTGATCTCGCAGGATCGGTTCCAATGGGCCCCTGCCGATGATGCCAAGCCGCAGGGGGAGCGGAGCGATCGCATCCAGCAGTGCCGTCAGGTTCTTCTGAGGCACCAGCCGGCCGACAAACAGGAGATCGCGTTGGACCTTCTGGCGTCCGGTGGAATCGAACAGCGCTGTGTCCACATAGTTCGGAATTACCGCGACGCGATCCCCGGTTCCGGGGAAACGACGCGCAATGTCCTGTGCCATCGCCGGGGTCGTCACGACGACCCGCGTTGCCTGCGGAAACACTGCCTGCTCCACGGCGCGTGCATCGCGCGCTGACGGAGAATCGGAACCGGACTCGAGCGTCGCAAAGGTGGACCACATGTACCCGCACCTGGCAATCAAGGGTTTGCCAAAGTGCCTGGCGACACGGAGAGCTATGTCCGCCCCGCTCGTCTGATTCGTCTTGAAGACATCCAGGGAGGCGAGCACGGCGCCATGAACATGCTCAAGCGTCGCTTCATACTCCGCCTGAGGCAGCGCTGACGCATTGGCAAGTACACGAACGCCGGGGAAACGGCTCTCATACGACACATCTTCTTTCCCCCCGTACGTGATCAGCGTGATACCTACCCCCCGGTCCCGGAGTCTGCAGTAGAGCGCCATCTCCCTTTCCAGCATTCCGATCTCCTCCCAGGAACGGAGAGACATCCCGCGGGTAAAGAACACGCCGAGTTGCAGGGTGGGACGGGCTTGAACAGAACCGCCATTCTGCGGAGCGAGCTCCGGACTGCGCGCTTCAACCGGAGCCGGAACGGCCGGTCTTCGACAGATATAGAGCATCATGTGGCCAAACCACCGCTCGGCGTGTGGAGTTCGTGCGAGAATCGAACGGAGACGTGGTCCATAGCGTTCGTGGACCAACAGCCGGCGGAGCCAGGGCAATTCGTCTTTCAGACCTTTGACGCCGTCGTAACCCCATCGGTCCAGTACCTCGAACCCGGCCGCCCGCAGCTGCCCGACGAACTCGCCCACACCATAGGCATACTGATAGAACTCCAGGTCCGCCGTCTCCCCCCGGTACGCTCCAAGCAGGCCTTTCGCTCGCCGGAGTGGATGGAAATGGGGAACGGAGATCATCGCAATGCCGCCGGGCGCAAGCACGCGGAATGCCTCACGCAAGAACGGCTCCGGACCTTCGCGGCGGTGCTCCATGACGCCCAGAGATATGTATCCTGCGAACTGACCATCCGGCACATCGAGCGCGGTCACATCGCCAACCTCTACCGGCAATGTGGGAAAAATGGATCGGGCAGCTTGCACGGTCTTCGGCGCCCATTCAATGCCGACCGCATCATAGCCACGGACGCGGAGAGCGACAACATGCTGGCCCATGCCGCACCCGGCTTCCAGGATTTTTCCCGTCGGGGGAAGGTAGGCCGCAAAGGGCTTCTCAAACCAGCCGAGGAATCCCTTCTCCGCTTCGGCATACGCGCCGCGCGAGAGCATCCCGGACCAGTGTCGGTCCCAGAATGCGGCGTCCGCCTTCTCGCGATAGTACGCCAGCCGCCCCTGTTCGACCCTGCGCACCTGCCGGGGACCCGCGGGGCCGGAGATTCCGGTATGTCGTCCGTTGCTCACAAAGTTCTCAAGGTCGAATGATGGACAACGCAGGAAAACGCCCGTCATCGATGAGCCGTACCACCATCGACAACGCCCACATCAGCGCGCCCGTGCCGTGGATGTCGCTCACCGGCAGGCCCGAGGTAATAGGGACCCCGTAGTATGCCGTCTGACTTTTTCCTATCCAGTACGAGAATCCTCCGTCCGCATTGTGATGCAGGCGGATCATTTCCAGAATCCCCCTGCAGTACTCACTGATCTCCTCGCGGCGGTAGCGCGTCTGTTGAGCGCACCGGTACAGCACGTACGTGACGTCCACGAGGTGACACCCTTCGTGACGGGGGAACGATGAGAGGCATGTATCGATTAATCGTTCAGGATCATGAACCGGTTCATCGAGCCATTCCAGTGCGCTCACAGCCCGCATGGCACCTCGCATCATGTCTCCGTACGCCGGTGCCGGACCGGCATAGTACGCGCCTGTCGGTCCATCCAGCAGAGTTCGGAAGAAACCACGCGCTGCGTCCAACACGGCCGTGTCCGTCTTCGCCGCTGCGGGACCATGCCCGCTAGCTAGGAACGCTGCTGCCGCAGCCGCCTGCACTCCGGCTGTCCATGGCCGCTGCCAATCAAGTCGGGCAAGAAAATTCAGGATCTCCGATGGCGTCGCGGGCACGTTGGCATACCGGAACCGCGCGGAGGCTCCGGCGCCCGCAAGCGCGGTCACCGCCACCATGCTTTCCTCCAGGACGACTTGCCTGATGTGCAGCATATGTTCACTCAGACTCGGCGCGAGAGACATGCTGCGCCGCAGGGCATCGATGAGCGGCGGATCGATGAACGCCCCCGCCATCCACAGGTCCTCTTCCCCCGCACCTTCACGCTGGTACGAACGGATGAAGTCGATGTGCTGGTCGCGCTCCCCTGGAGAGAGTTTCTCCCAATGTCCGAGAATGGCGTACAGCCGGAGCGCAAGAGCGCTGAAGCCCAATCCCATCAGCTTGCCCGCCGGCAAGACACCCTCGCACGCGGGACGATAGTGCCCGGGGGAAAGTGGATTTCTCAGCGCTGCCAGGAAATCCGGAAGAGTGTGCACGACGTCGTGAAGCCACTCCTCCATCGGCTTCCGGTCCAAACGCCGTGCGGCGCTATCGTTCATGCTGCTTTCCATCCGTCAAAAATGCCACCCAGAAAAGCTTCAATGACCATCAGCAAATATCCCTCCCTCAGTACTCAGAAAGGTCTTGATACGCTCAAGATCCCCCGCACGCTGATCAGGTCGCGCCACCGGCTGCAGAGACGTCATGGATTCGCCGATGGTGAGCACCGCCATGCCCTGGGGGAGACCCGGGAACTGCTCGACACAGAACCCGTCCGGCCAGGCTATCTGCCAGTTTTTCAACGCTTCCTGCTCAGGTCTGCAATTGGCATCGTCCAGAATAATCAGAGCATCTGGTGTCAAGAAGGGTGCAAGGTGATAGAGCGGCGCTTCGCGACCGTACCGGTACGCCGGCGGACCGTCGATCAGGACTACATCAAACCTGACATCCCGGGGCACCTGACGGAGATACGAGGGGTGATACGTCGTGAACACCCTCCCCGCACACTCGGTAACCGCCAGCGGCGCGTGAAGGAGACACACATCCGGGTCACCGCCGATCAGCCGGCGTGTTTCTCCGAGGTAGCGCTGTGAATGATCGACGGTTGTGAGGACGGGACGGTTTGTCGCGCCTAGACGGTGCTGAAGCCGGGAAAGAAAGAGCGTCGAGGGCCCGCAGCCAAATTCAAAAATGTGGCGGGGCTGTTTCCACAACACGAGCATTCCCAGAAACTGTAATGTTTCAGGCGAGGGCGTCGATGAGTTCAACCGCCCAAGAATGTCTTCGTCCAACGGAAATGACTGTCTCCGCTGGTACAACTCGTGTAACATGCCGGTGTTCAGATGCGGAATCATAGCTGGCATCCTCCTTACGCCGTTTCATTCTATCAATTCAAATGCCAGCCGGAACAGGCAATACTGCTAATTCTGTGCCTTGTTGAAGATTAGCAGGAGATGGAGATGGAAGGTGGTGGCGAATACTAGCCATATGTGTGCAGGCGGGCCGAAGGAAAGAGGCCGTGAGACACAAACGCCTCCTCCCAGCCCATCCCACCGCAGGCCGGAAAGAGGCGATCGTGCGTCCACGGGACGCCCTTCGCTAGGCGCCGAGCCGTCCCAGGATCTCCCTCGCCGCTGTGTTCCACGGTTCAACATCCAGAGCTTTACGGCAGAAATCCCGCGCATCGTCAATCCGCCCGAGCAACTCACAGATGCGTCCGATGCCAATCAGTGTGTCGACATCCCTTGGCGCGCGCCGTAGGAGCTGTACGTAGATGCTCAGAGCGTCTTCAATGCGTCCTTCGGCCACGACATAGTAATCCGCGAGGTTCTTGTTGTATGTTTCGTTCTGCGGATCGAGCCGCGCCGCTTCTGCATACTGCAGCCCGGCCTCAGCTGTCCGGCCCAGCTGATAGTACACAAAGCCGAGATCGTTGCGCGCAGCCGCATCAGCCGGATGAGAACGAACCTGTTCCTCGAGGAGCCGGGCTGCCTCGGCCGTGCGTCCGGCGGTGATTGCCATGCGTGCCTGACTGTGCGCGCTTTCCCTGCTCTCCCGTGCCGCCACAGGCGGCTTGACCGCCTGGAGTGCATTGCGAAGCTCACGGGCCTGCTGATTCCAGGGTTGGAGACTCAGCAGCGAATCGACAAACACCCTTGCGTCATCGGTCCTGCCCAGCTCGACACAAATCTGCGCGAGGGCTATGAGGGTCTCTGCATCTTGTGGTTGGGCGCGCAGGAGATGTACGTACTGTTCAAGCGCGGCCTCGGCATCCCTGGATACCACGAAGAGATAGTCCGCGAGGTTCTTGCGGAATGTCGCGTTGCCCGGGGCAAGTGCAACGGCCTTTCGATAATGCTCCAGGGAACGGTCCACGGCGCCGGTCCGGTAGCAGAGCACCCCCAACGCATTGTGTGCGTCTGCATGGTCGGGCGTATCGGCAAGAAAAGTCTCGAGCGCATCAATGGCCGCTGCATCGTTGCCCTGCCGGATCGTGTCGAGGATCTCGTCATATGTCCGCATTCGCGGTGCTGCCGCCTCCGGTGTGTTGCCGCGTTTGTACTCGACGAGGCGATCAATGGCTTCATCCAAACCCGTTTGCGAACCCGAAGAGAAGGAACGGCGCGCATCCTGGAGTATGTCGGTGAAGGCGTCGGGCCTTCGCTCAGCTACGCTGTCCGCGGGGAGCGCCTGAAGCGCCTTTCGCACATCAGTGTTCCAGGGCTGCACTGCAAGCAGACGCGTGTAGTAGCCGCGTGCCTCTTCAAAGCGTTTCAGCGTGGCGCAAAGATTCCCGGCGATCTGCAGCACTTCCGGGTCATCCGCTTTCAAATCCAGCACCTGCCGGTACGCCTGGAGGGCTTCTTCGGCCTGACCCATCTCGACGTAACAGAAATCCGCCAACGATTTCTGAATCGCCGGGTCATGCGGTGCTTCATGCGCCGCTTCACGATAGTGTTCGAGCGCTTTCTGCTTGTCCCCCCGCTGATAGTACAGAGCCCCCAACTGCTCGTGCGAGAGCGATGGCATCGTACCCTGCGGTAGAGCTGCTGAATCACATGCGGCCGATCGCACGCCTGGTTGACGCAACATCGGCATATTGAATTCTCCTGCTTGGAGGGACTACGTGGTTTGCTGTCCATTGAGAAACAGCAATGGCCGTGCCACGAGAATCACTGCGTCGACACTGGCTGCCATTAACCAAATCCGCCAATGCGTGCGGAAATGGGGGATTAGCAGAAGCGTGTGGAGAAGAATATTAGCCACATGGATGAGAATCGTGGGGAGGTGGGAAGAGGGCTTGTCCTAAAGAAACGGCTGGCTCATGAGCATGAGCCAGCCAGAAGTTCGGATTCTAACGGCACGGTCCTTGGCGATCGCCGGCAGGAAGGCAGAATTCAATCACTGAGGACCGCTCCTTCGCCCATGATGCGCACAACGGTCTTGGGCTCCTTGACCGTCGAAGGATCGAAGGTTGTCCCCTGCTCTTCGGCATGATGCTCGCCCTGGGCGATGAGCTCTTCCACAGAATATGTCCTGGCAGAGACTACCCCCTCCGCAATCGCCTTCCTCCCCTTCGCTTCCATGGGGAACACGATAACTCCGTCGTCGACCTTGAACACGATGGTTTCCTCTTCACTGTCGCCCGACAGCTTGATCCAGCAACCGCGCTTCTTGCATACGTCCACGACTTCGCCTTCGACCCGGACCTTCTTGCCGTCATACTTCTTGGGATCGGCGAGGATATCCGACACACGGGTTAGCTCCGTGACAGTCAGCGCCTTCCCATACTGCTCCGGGCTGTCGGCGATTGATGGTGCAGTGATCAAACAACATGCGACAGTCAGCAATAACGCAGATTTCATGCTACCCTCCGATGAGACATATGATGTGGGCGTACAAGATACCAACTTCACCCCTTCGAATCCAGCGCCGCCGGGCTGCTATCGTGCGGAACGTGCCGCTGCCACCTGGCCTTGCCTGGCATAGTCGATGGCCTCTCCGAGTATCCGTGCGGCCTCCTGGGGTGCGTGGAATCCCATGGAATTCTCGGCCGCAACGAAATCGAACCGGAACTGCGCTTTTCGCTGCAGCGCCAGCACCGGCGCAAGGGCAGAGGCACTCGCCCCCCGTGTACGGGCACCCGCTACTTCGTCGTAGAGGGCCAGGAGCGCCGCTTCGGTCCGATCCATCAGCTGCCGGGTCCGCTCCTGAATCTGGTCCACCCGCCCGATCATTTCCGCTTCCGGTTGCGGATGACAGGTCTGACATGCGCGGGCGACGTTGAGCAGCGGACTGCGGACATGATGGTCGCTGATTTTGATGGCACCGTCCCGCATGTACGGCATGTGGCAATCAGCACATGCCACTCCCGACCGGGCATGGATTCCCTGATTCCACATCTCGAACTCCGGGTGCTGGGCCTTCAGAACTTTTGCGCCGGTCTCCGAGTGCGTCCAGTCCGCAAACCCGACGGAGTCATAGTACGCTTCGATCTGTTCCACTTTCCAACCGCGATGCCAGGGATACGTGAGGGTCTTCCGGTCGCCTTTGAAGTAGTATTCCACGTGGCACTGCCCGCAGACGTAACTGCGCATCTCCTGGCGCGTGGCCATGGTGTTCGGATCGTAGTTTGCAATGCCGCGCGCGCGCATGGCCTCCTTGATGCCGTTCAGAAACCCCGGCCGCGTGACGCGCAGGCTCATGGTCTTGGGATCATGACAATCGACGCAGGCGATGGGATGGTCCACAAGCTTCCGCGCCTCCGCATACGGCATGGCACAGACGTCCTCAAAGCCCTTTTGAATGTCGCCGTTGCCGATTTTCCTGTACGTCGGTATGATGGACGAATGGCAATGCAGGCAGGCGCCGGACTGTTCCCGTTCGAGCACTCTGCGCGTCTCGTCCTGGTCGCTCAGCATGTAAGCATGGCCGCGCTCTTCACGGTAGTCCAGACTGAATGCATAGCCGGCAAAAATCCGCCGGAGCGCCGGCTCGGTGTCGAGCTTCTGAAATGCCTCGCTCCCCCCGAAACGTGTGCGCACCGTGTCCACCGTCCGGCGGTACCCATCGTACTGCCGAGGGAAATTCTTCCCCCATTCGGCGGGGTCGACGGTGTCCTCGGTCAGGTTCACCAGCCGGAAGGCGACTTCCTGCGCCTCCTCTTTTCGATCATGAATATTCAGGAAGAGCCACATCACACCTGCCGTCGCCGCAGCCACGACAATCAGGATCGCGAAGAACCCGGCACGTGATTTCGTCATGATCATTCCTTTCGATGTCTTTTCCGATTACCGCATCTCGCCGTGACCAACGGAGGAGTGGCAATGAACGCACAACTGCTCTTCACCGGTTGCTCCGGGACGATAGGCAATGTGCACCACCAGATCTCCATGGCATCGCACACAGTTTTCCTGCAGATTGTCCCGGTTCATGGCGGTCATCCGGAGACGTTCCGGATAATTCTGGAAGGTGAACTTCCAGGAGTGGCGCATCCCATTTTCCGCT
>JADLEA010000189.1 GCA_020846365.1 Bacteroidota bacterium | reverse complement strand
GCGGCCTCCGCATGCCGGGCCAGGCCTGGAATGCACTCAGCTTCCTGCTCTACCTGATTCTTCTCACGGCGGTTGTGTACGCGGTTCTCCGGCGCCAGGTCGGTGTGGAACCTCCCGTGCATGCGGGGAGGAAATCGGATGCGGCCCAGACGATCCGCTTCCATTCGCTCACGCACTCGACACCCGACGTGCTGTGGGTCGTGGATGCCGAACTGTATCACTTTCTCTACGTGAGCCCCTCCGTGGAGCACTTGCGGGGCTTTGCCGCCGAGGAGGTCCTCCGGCACAATTTCCCGGCAACCCTTTCGGCCGAGTCTCGGGAGTACTTCATGAAGGCCATGCCGGAGCGGCTGAATGCCTTCCGCGCCGGGAGTGTCCAGACGTACGTCGACGATCTCGCGATGACATGCCGGGGCGGTGAGACTGTTTGGACCCGAACGTGGACACGCCTCCTGCTGAACGATGCCACAAAGAAGCTCGAGCTATGCGGGGTGACGCGTGACAGGACCGCGCAGCGCCTGGAGGACGCGATCCAGATGGAGAATGAGGCGCGCCTGGACCTGATCCATCGTTGTGCGCATCTCGGATACATCGACATCAACTCCAGCACGCTGGATGTGTACTGGTCGGACGAGACATTTCGTTTGCTCGGGTATGCGCCGCAAGCATTCAAGCCGACCCACCGGAATTTCTTCGAACGCGTGCATCCGGACGACGTGCACACGGTGCAGGAAGAAATCTCGGCGCTCCTCATGGAGAATCAGATTTCCGTGTCCGAATACCGCATCGTGCGTCCCGACGGGGAAATCCGATGGATGTACGGCCGGAGCGACCTGGTGCGGGACGACGAAGGGAAGCCGCTGCGCTACATCGTGGTTCTGTTTGACATCACCGCGCGGAAACGGGCTGAAGAAGCCCTCCATGTCAATGAGCTTCGTTTCCGGGGGATGACAGAGCAGCTGGCCGATATGCTTTTTGTCACCGACGCCCAGGGCATCATCACCTATGTCTCCCCGGCCTGCAAACGCCTTTTCGGGAGATCCCCTGAGCAAGTGGTCGGATCGGCGTTCACCGGATTCCTGCCCGAGTATGAGAGAAGCCGCACCCTGGAACTCTTCCGCGCCACTGCGAACCGGCGGAATCCAGCACAACAAATGGACCTGGTCTTCCGGCACGCGAATGGAAGCCACTTTGCAGGAGAGCTGAGCACCTCCATCCTGTCGAAGGACGGCGTGGTGAACGGAACGATCGGGCTGGTGCGCGACGTCACCGAACGAAAACGCCGGGACCAGGAACTCAAGGCCTCCCTGCGCGAAAAGGAAGTCCTGCTCAAGGAAATCCACCACCGGGTGAAGAATAATCTCCAGATCATCTCCAGCCTGATAAGCCTGCAGGCAAGCAGAGTGAAGGACGAGGAATCGAGGGTGCTCTTCGATGAAAGCCGTTCACGCATCCGTGCGCTGGCCCTTGTACACGAACGCCTCTACTGGTCGGAGAGCCTCGCAAGCATAGACTTCAAAGAGTATCTGAAAGGCGTCATTCAGGATCTGCTGCATGCGGGCGGCAATGAGCATATCACCATCGACCTGGATGCGGACAGCGTGTCACTGGACATTGACCAAGCCATCCCCTGCGGGCTCATCGTGAACGAGCTCTGCACCAACGCCCTCAAACATGCCTTCCCCGACAAAACGAGGGGCAGGATCGCGGTTTCACTTCGCGAGTGCGACGACGGCTCAGTGCTTCTCGCCGTGCGGGACGACGGCATCGGCCTTCCGGCCGATCTGGACGTATTCCGGGAGACCTCCATGGGAATGACCCTCGTGACTTCGCTTGTGGATCAGATCGGGGGATCACTTGCGGTCGACCGTAACGGCGGCACCGCTTTCGCATTGACCTTTCGCCCTCAGGAACGCACCGAACCGGCCTCCTCTGTGACCGCGGTTTGAAAGACCTCCGGTTTTTCGTATTTTACATGTATTCATCACGTTCTCACCAGGAAATCCATGTCGCTGAACGAAAAAGCCGACTTTATACGCGAAATTGTGGCGGAAGACCTCCGCACCAACAAATATCAGGGACGCGTCCATACGCGTTTCCCTCCGGAACCGAACGGATACCTTCATATCGGTCACGCCAAATCCATCAACCTGAACTACGGTATCGCCAGGGAAAATCCCGGAGGCGTCTGCAACCTGCGGTTCGATGACACGAATCCCGAGAAGGAAGAGCAGGAGTACGTGGATTCGATCATCGCCGACGTGCAATGGATCTCGAATGAGAAGCCGTCGACCGTGTACTACGCGTCGGACTACTTCGAACAGATGTATCAGTATGCGGTCGATCTGATCCGGAAGGGGAAGGCCTACGTGTGCGACCTTAACGCCGACGAGATCCGGGAATCCCGGGGGACCCTGACGGAGCCCGGGAAGGACAGCCCGTACAGGAACCGGTCCGTCGAGGAGAATCTTGCCCTCTTTTCGCGCATGCGGAAGGGGGAATTCCCGGACGGTGCGAAAACCCTCCGCGCAAAGATCGATATGGCTTCGCCCAACATCAACCTGCGCGACCCGATCATGTACCGGATCGTCCATGAGGACCACCACCGGCAGGGGAGCGCATGGTGCATCTATCCGACGTACGATTGGGCGCACGGACTTGAGGATTCCATCGAGAGGATCACGCACTCGATCTGCACGCTGGAATTCGAGAATCACAGGCCTCTCTACGATTGGTTCCTGGACGCTCTCGGCGTGTACCACCCTCAACAAATCGAGTTCGCTCGGCTCAACCTCAGCTACACCGTGCTCAGCAAACGGCGCCTCCTGCAGCTGGTCCAGGAAGGCCATGTGACGGGCTGGGACGACCCGCGGATGCCTACCATCGCAGGGTATCGCCGTCGCGGATACACCCCCGAAGCCATCCGGACATTCTGCGAAAAGATCGGCGTCTCGAAAAAGGACAGTATCATTGACGTCGCCTTGCTGGAGTGGAGCATCCGGGAAGACCTCAACAAGCACGCACAGCGCGCGATGGCAGTCCTCCGCCCCCTCAAAGTCGTGATCACGAATTACCCCGAGGGGAAGACGGAAGACCTTCCGGCCCTGAATAATCCCGAGGACGAAACAGCGGGTACCCGGCTCATTCCGTTCTCCAGGGAACTCTACATTGAGGCGGACGATTTCAGGGAGAGCCCCCCACCCAAGTATCACCGTCTCTCTCCGGGGAAAGAGGTGCGCCTCCGCGCGGCATACATCATCAAGTGTGAGGAGGTTGTGAAAGACGCCTCAGGGAATGTCGTGGAACTGCACTGCACCTACGATCCCGAGACGAAAAGCGGAGGGACTGCGGCAGGACGGAAAGTGAAGGGAACGATCCACTGGGTATCGGCGCCGCATGCGGTGGAGGGAGAGGTGTGGCTCTACGATCGACTCTTCCTCAAAGAGGACCCGAACGAAGTCACAGAGGGGGATAGCTTCCTGTCAAACCTCAACCCGGATTCACTGGAGATCGTGTCCCACTGCAAACTGGAACCGATGCTGGGAACAGCAAAGCCGGGATCGAGATTTCAATTCGAGAGGGTGGGGTACTTCTGTGCGGATCCCGCGCGGGCAGAATCCGGCGCGCCAATCTTCAATCGCACGGTGACGCTGAAAGACACGTGGGCGAAGATCGAGCAGAAGGGCGCAGCGCCTAACGCCGGTAGCGGGAGATAAACTCCTCCACCTCCGGAATGCCTCCCTGAAAGATGAGGTAGCCGTTGCTCGGTTCACGATCCGTGATCTCACCCGCAACGGGCGTCATCATGATCTTCCGGACCTTTTCGGGATCGCGTGTCTGTCCCAGCGCCCAGCCCAGCTTCACATATGCCACCTCCGGAAGCATGTTGGCTCCCGGAATGACACCCAGCTCCATCATGTCCCGCCCCGTGTCATAGACGTACATCTGCACATATCCCCAGAGCGTCTGGACCGTCATGTACACCGCAATCCCCTTTTGTTTGGCCCTGAGCAACGAAGGATAGAGCGGCTTATTGACGTGACCGAGCCCGGTTCCCGCAATCACGATCCCGCGATAGTCGTTGTCAATCAGTGATTCAATGATGTCCGGCTTCATGTTCGGATAGTAGTAGACAATCGAGACTTTCTCTTCGAACGCCGTGTTCACGACCGCCTTGCGATCGTTGCGGCGCTTCCGGTAGTCCTGCCGGAGGGGTGTGATCGTGTCGCGGCTGACCATCGCAAGGGGAATGTCCCCGATCGTGCGGAAGGTGGAACGGTAGCTGGAGTGCATCTTGCGTACCCTGGTTCCCCGGTGCAACAGACCGTAGACATCCGAGGTGGGACCGAACATACAGACCATGACCTCCGCGATGTCGCTTTCGGCGGCGGTCTTGACGCTGTGCATGAGGTTGAGCGCGGCATCCGAGGATGGCCGGTCGCTGGATCGTTGCGAGCCCACCATGACGATGGGAACGGGAGACTCCTGGACCATGAACGAGAGGATGGCCGCGGTGTGATGCATGGTGTCCGTACCGTGGCCGATGACGATGCCCTGGACTCCCTTCTCGATCTCCCTGCCGATCGCCTGTGCGGTGCCTATCCACTGCTCGGGCCCCATGTTCTCGCTGAAGACGCCGTAGAGTTTCTCCGTCTCCAGGTTGCAGATGTCGGCGAGTTCCGGCACCGAACCGTAGAGTTCTCCCGGCGAGAATGCGGGGATCACGGCTCCGGTCCGGTAGTCCAGACGGCTGGCAATGGTCCCGCCCGTGCCAAGAAGCTTCACGCGCGGCTTGCGCGGATCGTAGGGGAAGTCCTTTTCGGGGATCTTGTAATGCGCTTCCTTGCGGCCCTGAACGTTGATCGATTGTACGCCGGATGCCTCAATGCCCACGTTGTAACCGCTCCGGAGCTTCAGCACGATGTGATGCGGGTCGGCGGTCTCGGACCTGGGAAGGACGATGCCGGTGAAGATGCCCTTGGCGGTGCGGATTTCCACGTCGCTCCAGACCTGTGCATCATAGGCCTTGAGGGTGGCAAGGGCTTCGTCGCGGTATCCTCTGTAGTTGTCGCTCATGATCGTATCTCCCCGAGGAACTGCGAAATCCGCGCCGCCACACGTTTCCCTTCGATACGTCCCCTCACGGTGTCCATGACCCGGCCCATCAGAACAGTTGCTGTGTGCGCGGGTGTGCGCACCGGTTCCGCCTCCGGGCGATTTCTCCACGTAGCAATGAGCGCATCCACTTCGGCGTCCGAGCACCGGGGAGGAAGGTCGTCGCCGGAGAACTTCCGACCTTCTGCGATGTCGCGGAGGGCCGGATACACGCCTTCCATCGCAAGCTTGCCTTCTTTCAGAGCAAAAAGGATTTCGCGCATCTGTCCGAGGGTGAAGCTCAACGGTCGGCGCAAGGTCCGGGCTACGCGCTTGGGCAACTGAATCAGGATGACCGCAACTGCCGTGGGCCTCAGTCCCCAGACCTTTACCGCCTCGGAGAACAGGGGGGCGAACGGGGATATGCTCAACGGCTCGATACAGTCTTGCGGGATGTGGAGAGACTGGTACCACCTGTCGCGCTCCCAGACCGGTTCCGGGACATGAGTACGGATACGGTTGAGCCTGTCCGCGCCGATGCGCAGGGGAGGAAGGTCTGTGTCTGGATACATGCGGTCAGGTCCGGGAAGAATGCGCTCGAAGCCGTTGGTGCCGTCAGGAAGTGCCTGCCGGGTTTCGGAAGGGATCCCCAGGGTTGCCTCCCTGGCGCGGATGGCGATCTCCGCCGCGCCGGTCGTGACATCCTGGCGCGCGCCCCAGACGAGCACCACCGTATCATCTTCGCCCGCGTTGAGCGAACGGCGCAAGCCCTGCCACTCCGAGGAAGAAAGGGTCTCGCTCGGGCTGTCGGAGTGAATGATATTGGGGAGCGTGGTGAGGCAGGCAACGACGCGGACCCGGTCGGAGATCTCCCGGGAGAAGTAGGTGTCCGTCTGTGTCGGCCACCGGAGCAGGTCCCTGAAGCCGAAGAGCGCGGTGCCATAGACGAGCATTCCTCCCGCGATGGCGTCCCTGATCGGCTGGTACCGGGTACGCCGCAGGAGCTTCGTGACGTCATCCGTTTTCGCGCGGAAGGTCTCCGCGGTGATGCCGCGCGCGTGCAGGGCATCGCGGAGCCGGAGGAGCTGCACCTGGCGCATGGCCTCGTGATACGTCAGAAGGGGAATGTCGGGAATGCGCGGCACGCCTTTGATCTCAATGCGCGTCCCTCCGGTCACGCTGACGTTCACATCCTGCCGTGCAGCGCCCGGCCCCGTGCGTACTTTCCCCGTGCTGCGTACCAGTCTGCGCAGGAGCTGCGCCACATCCGCGGCCTCGAAGGGCGTTCGCATGTCCGGGGCCGTCACGGTCTCGATAAGCGGCATGCCCAGACGGTCTGTCAGATAGGTCCGCCGATGGCCGACATCGCTGACTTCACGGCAGGCATCCTCTTCCAGGCCGAGCTGAACGATTCCCACCATCCGGTCCCGGAAGGGCACCGAACCGCTGACTCCCACGATGGTCGTCCGCTGGAATCCCGTCGGAATGCTCCCGTCAAGGTATTGCTTCCGGGCAATGTGGATTTCGTCCACCATCGTACAACCGTAGAGCAGGCCTACTTCCAGGGCAATGTCCAGCGCATCCGTGTTCAGCTCGAAGGGAGGAGTGTCGTCCATTTCATACGTGCATACGGTGTCGCGGTGGATGAGATAGATAATCTCCTTCTTGGTTTTGAATTCCATCAGGGCTGTCCCGTCATACTCGCCGAGCTCGGACAGCGTCGGGCGCATGTGCCGCAGGATCTCCGCGTTGTACTCGGCGCTGTACCGCCCTGCGGGGCAACGGCAAAAGAGCTTCTTGGATGTCAGAAGCTGCTGGTGAATTTCGAGGCCGCATTTGAAACCGATGGCCGCGTAATCGGCATCGGTCATGTCATGGAAGGCTTTAAACGTCATGAAGGCGGGTATCCAGGTGAAGTCGAAGAGGTGTTTGCTCAATGTCCAAAAACAATCCAGGAAATGCAACCTCATGAGAACGCAGCATATTGAAATGCAGCATCCTGAAACGCGCCGCCGTTGCTATTCGTTGTGATTTCCAATACATTACGACAACCTTCTCCCTACACCGACTCTTTCATGGTTCACGATTGCCTGCCCCTGTGTCACCCGTGGTATCCGGCTCTCGGAGTCACTCCGGTGACATTTCTCCGCTGCACCGTCGACGTTATGGAGATCGGACAACTCGCAGACTTGGCACTCCATCAGCATTGCACCGACTATGACCCTCACTGAACTCACGACACTGCTTGCAAAGATCCGCACTGCGAAGATCGGCATCATCGGAGACTTCTGCGTTGATGCGTACCTGCTTCTCGACCCGTCCGCGTCCGAAGTATCACTGGAAACCGGCCTTTCCACCAGGGCCGTCCGGACCCAGCGCTACGACCTTGGGGGAGCGGGCAACGTGGCCAAGAATCTGCTGGCCATGGGCATCGGGCATCTCTCCGTTTTTGGCGTGATCGGTTCAGATCCGTACGGAGTGGAAATGGAGAGAATGCTGAAAGAGCGGGGCGTCAACACGGAAGGGCTTCTCGTTCAGAGGGAGAGTTGGGATACGCACGTCTACACGAAGCCGGTTGAGCATGATCACGAGCAACACCGGATCGATTTCGGCAACTTCAAT
>JADLEA010000188.1 GCA_020846365.1 Bacteroidota bacterium | reverse complement strand
GGAGATCCGAGGGCAAGCACGCCGCTGGGGTCGATGTTGCCGACGAATACGGTGCGGTGCTGCATCACTTCGTGCGCACGCGTGACGTCGGTTTTGTAGTCGATGTCGAGCCCGTCTGCGCCTGTCGCAACCATGTCTTCAAGGATGGGTCCGGTGTCTCCACAAATGTGCAGAATATACGGAAGGCCGAGTTGATGTGCGAACGTGATGACGCGCTTTTCATATGGGAGAGCGAACCGCCGGTAAAGGGCCGGGGAGATCATCGCAGGACCCGCAGTGCTGTCGCCGTTGGAGACCATATCCACACCGGTTTCGGCCATCAAGGCGATGAATTGCGTCGTGAGGGTGTAACAGTATTCGAGAAGTGCGGTGACGTCAGCTGACCGGTTGGGATCCAGAAGGTCGGTCATCCAGTGCTCCATGCCGCGAAGCAGCGCTGCGAGGGTAAACGGGGATTGATCGCAATTTCCCCGGATCCAGATGGTATCGCCGAAATGTTGTTTGAGGAGCCGGCTACCTTCCAGCCAGACCTGTGCTCTTTCAGAGTTCCGCAGATCTACCGGGGTCAGGGAGCCCACTTCACGCAGATCGTGCACAAGGCGGCCCTTCACGCGCGCTGGTTCGTTCTGAGGCAGGTCGACCGGAACACCGGCCGCCTCTGCAAGGGTTGCGGTATCCACATCCACCACTACGCCATCATACCCGTAGCGTTCGACCGCGGCGATGAATGCCCCCGCCAGCGCCTGCGGATCTCGCCGGAACCGATCCATGCTGATGCCGTGCTCCCGCGCGGCCATTTGAAAATTATGCAGCATAACAGGGACCCCGTCCGGCCATCTTCCCTGGAAGGCCGCAGCGATACGTTCATGTCCGTTCATGCCGCCGCCTCGCGAAATGCTTCCTGTGTCACATGCGCGCGGTTGAGAAGCACCGCGGTCAGGATGAGGATTCCCCGGACGACATGTTGCCAGTACTCGTTGACGTTGAGAAGCGTCATGCCGTTGATGATGACTCCCAGAAACATAACCCCGACCATCGTGCCGCGAACGGAGCCCGAACCTCCGGACAGACTTGTACCTCCGATAATAACGGCAGCGATGATATCCAGTTCCCATCCCTTCGCCGTGGTGGCTGTTCCGGACATGATCTCCGAGGATTGCAGCACCCCGGCAACCGCAGCCAGCGTGGCGGTGACTGCAAGGACGGTGGTCTTGGTGCGTCCGACCGGGATGCCGCTCAGACGGGCCGCCTCCTCGTTGCCTCCGACCGCATAGACCGAACGGCCAAAGACGGTATGGTTCATGACGAAGGAGGAGGCCAGGAATACGCACAGGAGCACCAACGCAGGAACAGGTACGCCCGCGAGATAGCCACCACCAAGCGCGTTGTACCATTCGGGAAACGGCGTCAGTGGAAACCCGTTGGTGATCAACTCTGCGGCGCCGCTGAGGCCGGTCATGAGCGCGAGGGTGGTGATGAACGACGGTACACGAAAGCGCATCCTGATGAATCCCGTCAACGACCCCAGCAAGAAGCCGGTGATGGCGGCAAGGCCGATTGCAACGGGCACGGCAACAGCCGGAGGCCACCCGAGAGTTCCGGTGAACGTTCCGGTAAGGTATGCGGTCCAGCAGCCGGCGAATGCGACGGCAGATCCTACGCTTAAGTCGATTTCCCCTGCAACGATCACCATGGTCATCCCGAGGGCAATGATACCCTGCATGGAAATGTTGCGCAGGACGTTCAATGCGTTCTCGGCGGAGAAGAAGCCGGGCGCAAGCACGGCAAGCGTGATGCACAGGACAACAAGAACGAGCTCCAGAATGAAGTGATGAGGGCGGCGGCTCATGAAGATTCCATGCATCGTGCGAGAAGAGTCTCCAGACACATCGATCCCGCATCAGCGCTTCCGGTGATGCGGCCATGTTGCATGAACAGAATACGGTGACACAACAGGAGTAATTCCTCCAGCTCGCTGGACACAACCAGCAGGCCCATTCCCTCTCGACTCAGGCGAACGACGGTCTGGAACATCTGCGCCTTTGCCTTGATGTCGATCCCCCGCGTCGGCTCATCGAGGAGCATCACCCGCGGATCAGTTGCCAGCCACTTGCCGAGGACCACCTTTTGCTGGTTCCCGCCGCTCAGTGCGGAAACAGGAGCTTCGGGGTCCGCAAGCGCGATGTCGAGTTCGCGCTGCATTCTGGCAACAACCTGTTCCTCACGGGTGCGGTTGGTGATGGCGTGAGGCGCAAGGCGATCCAGACTGGGAAGCGTCATGTTTGCGCGCGTGCTCAAGAGTGTCAGAAGTCCGTGATCCTTCCTGTTTTCGGGAGTCATAACCATGCCGCAGTGCATCATCTGGGCCGGAGAACGCGGAACACAGATCCGTCCGTTGATGACGACGTCGCCGGTGTCCGGTGGATCCGCCCCCGCGAGCGAGCGGAGGAGCTCCGTGCGACCTGAACCCATCAGTCCTGCAATGCCGATCACCTCGCCTGCGCGAAGCGTGAACGAAACGTCGGAGAATGCCGAGTGGCGGGTCAGCCCACGCACTTCGAGGACGGTCGTTGGAAGAGGGGAGTGGTCGATCATGCGCGAAAACCGGACATCCTCCCCGAACATCATGGCTACCATGCGTTCGGGGGTTGCTGCTGCGGACGGGACGGTGCCGGTGGAAACCCCATCGCGCAATGCAGTAACGGTATCTGCCAGGGTACGGATCTCCTGCAGGCGATGTGTGATGTAGATGATGAGCGCGCCGTGGTCTGCGAGAGTCCTGAGGAGTTCGAAAACACATCGCGCTTCCTGGTGTGAGAGCGCCGAGGTTGGTTCGTCGCACAGGAGTACCCCGGGGGAGGATGCCATGGCTTTGGCGATTTCGACCAGCTGTTGCCGGGCCACCGAGAGATGGCGTACAGGGGTATGGAGAGGAAGGGAGATGTTCAGCCGGGCGAGAAGCTCTCGCGTGGTCCGCTCCGCCGCCTTCCAGTCGATGCGGCCCGGGAGCATCCCCTTCCGCACCGGCAACCGGCCGAGAAGTATGTTCTCGATAACGTTCAAGTCAGGGAGGAGGCTGAGTTCCTGGTATACAGCTGCAATCCCCGTCCGGCGTGCGTCGGCGGGGGAGCGGAGTGTGCAGGGTGTGTCGTTGAGAAGCATCGTGCCGGTCGTAGGTGCCAGAGCCCCGGTGAGGATGTTCACGAGGGTGCTCTTGCCTGCGCCGTTCCGGCCGATCAACGCATGGATCTTGCCCCCCTCCCAGCGAACGGAAAAGTCCTGCAGGGCAACGGTCCCGGGGAAGACCCTGGAGATGTTCTGCAGCTCAAGGGTGATCACTCTTCAGCATCTTTTGTAATTCTTCTTTGAAGCGCCGGACATCATCCGGATTCTCCCGCGTGAGGAGGCGGCCCGGCAGGGAGATCCTGCTTGCGATAGCTTCTCCTTTGAGGGCTTTCACTGCTATCGACACAGACTGCGAGCCGATGGCAAATGGTTCCTGTCCGGTAACGGCCTGGAGGATTCCATCGCCGGCCTGGAGGAAATCCGCCAGTTGTTCGCCCGCATCGGTGCCGAACACAACAATCCGGCCGGCTTTGGCGGAGTTCCTGACGGCCAGAACAGCTCCCACGGTTCCTCCTTCATTGGCCGCCCACAGAACATTTACCTCCGGGTGTGCCGTGAGGATGTCACCGGCCTTTTTCACAGCTTGTTCGGCGAGCCAGGCGTCTTGTCTTGCAACGATCCGGACGCCGGGGAGAGGGGTGAGTTCGCGGGCGAAGCCCCGGCTCCGAGCATGGCTCTGCTCCGGCGCCTGGGAATCGAATACCAGCAATGCGACGTTGGCTTTCCCTCCAAGGGCATGCTCGATATACGCGCGTGCAGCCCTGCCGGTGGAGGCGCCGAGTTCCTCCTGATCACTCTCGACGTATGCGGCGGGAATGTCCCGTTCAACCGTGGTATTGTAGGTGATCACGGTGATTCCTCTGGAACGCGCTCGCTCCAGGGCGCTGATGGAAGCGCTTGCACTCAGCGGTGAAATCACGATTGCGTCGACGCCCTGCGCGATATACGTGTTCACCAGCTGTATTTCCTTGTCCGGACGTCCCGCACTGTTTGCCTCGAGCAGATGCACTCCTTCTCTCGCGGCCGCATCCCTCATCCCGAAAAGCACAAGCCGGAAGAATTGATCCTCCTGAAAGACGATTCCCGCGATGGTACGCTGGGGAGGCCCCTTTGATGTCCGCTGGCATCCGAACCAGCCGAATCCAAGAAGCACAATACAGACAAGGACAGTCCCACGTGACATCAGGGTCACCCTTCTGCCTTGATGCGTTGGCGTATCTTCTCCGCATTCCGCTTCGCCACCGCTGCCGATGGGTTCTTTTCATCGAGCGCAATGGTCTCGAGGAGGGGGAGCGTGTTTTGGTCTCCGCAGTCTCCCAAAGCCGCAATCGCCGTATTGCGCAGCCAGATGTTCTTGTCCTGTAGCAGAGGCAGAAACGTTGCGGCGGAGACCGAGCCATGCGCGGCAGATCTCCGCAGAATGCGCAATGCCGCGCCTCGCACCGGCGGCGGATTGCCGTATCGCATGCGGGCCAACGATTCCCGGAGGCCGGCCACAGAATCCACCTCTGCGAGCGCAGACAACGCCGTCGAGGCAATCACGTTGCTGTGGGACGGCATGTCCAGGTATCCCGGAATCAGCGAACGGGCTTCTTCGGGGGCAGCCTTCGCAATGGCACGAATGGCGCGTGCCACGACCGTGTAGCTGGAATCCTTCAGCGCCTCATGGAGTGCGGAGATCATCTCGACATTCCCGGAATCCGTCAGAAACACCGTGGCAGTTGCACGTACCGCCGGATGCTTGTCCCGTGCTGCATGGAGTAGCGCCTTTGTCACAGACGGGCGGGATGCCCTGAACGCGTCGCTGAACATGCCGAGCGCCTCCACGGCGTCATGCCGGACAGCCCAGAAGCTATCTGCGACCGCCATCCGTTCCACGACGGGGAGTACGGCGGCGGAATCGTCAATCATCACGAGCTGCTCCAGCGCGCGCATGCGATCGACCGGCCTGGGTGCTTCCTCCGCCTGAATGGTCCATTCTTCCAGGGACTTTGCAAAGGACAACTCTTTCAGGATCCAATTGCCTTTGTCAAAGATCACGAGTCGTGGCGCAGAAGAGACCGGCAGGGCAAAGACGGTGTCCCGGCCCGTGATCATGACCCGGTGGGTAGAAACCCCTAACAACGTGGTCACTTCAATCTCCACCGGTGTGCGGAATACCCCCGTGAGACTGTCTATCTTCTGGGTTTGCTCGACATGGAGACGGAGCAGCTGTGTGGAGTCTTCCCATGACGAAGACACAGAGAAGTGCGGATAGCCCGCCTTGTACACCCATTGATCGAAGAACCAGTAGAGGTTTTGACCTGTTGCCTCTTCGATTGCCACCTTGAAATCGTTTGTCTCGACGGAAGCGAACTGGTGTTTGGTGATGTAGTGGCGCAGCGCGCGCCAGAACAGTTCATCGCCAAGCACAAAGCGGAGCATGTGCAGGACGGATGCGCCGCGGGGGTAGAGGTTTGCCCCGTACGAGCCCACGCTCACAATCGGTTTGCGCCCAAGGCCTTTGTCGGTTGCGATACCTGCCTTCTGGGCTTCGTACATGATGACGTCAAACGCATCCCTGCCGAGCGTTGCTTCGTGATAAAGCGGATCGAAATAGCTGGCAAAGCCTTCATTGAGCCAGAGATGCCGCCAGTCCTTGCACGTGACCACGTCCCCCCACCACTGATGCGCAAGCTCGTGGGCGATCAGACTTGTTGCGGAATGGTCGACCCGCGCCCGGGCATCGAACACGGTGGCGTCATCCGCGAGACTTGTCGCGCTGGTGTTCTCCATGCCCCCCACCACGAATTCGTGAATGAGGGCCTGAGCGTACTTCTCCCAGGGATACGCGAAGCCGATCTTCTCGTTGAAGAACCTGATCATGTCGGCGGTCTCGCGGAAGCAGATGCGTGCATCATCCACCCTTTGCGGATACACGTAGAACTCCAGGGGGAGACTCCCGGCTTTTTCGCGCAGCACCGCGTATTCCCCGATGGCCAACATGATCAGATATGAGGAGTGCGGTTTCTGTTGCCGCCAGTGGAATGTGCGAGTGTGCTCCTTCTTGTTTTCGCGCACGCGAACAAGGGAGCCGTTCGAGAGAACCGTCAAATCGCCGGAGACGGTCGCGATGACTTCAGACGTGGCCTTGTCATTGGGGAAGTCATAGCAGGGAAACCAGAAGTGATTGTCCATGTCTTCCCCCTGCGTCCAAATCTGGCGAGGCTTGTCCGGGTACCCGGAGTCCGGCTGCACGAAGTAGAGTCCTTTGCGCGGAGTGCAAGAGTAGACTGTCGATACCTCTACCGTGTCGCGCAGAGAGTAGGTCCTGTCGAGGGTAATCGTGACCGTTGAAGGTCCCTGGACAAAGGGAAGCGATGCTCCGGACCGGGAGGTAACCTTTTCTATGCGCATCTCTTCGGCGTCGAACATCAGCGTACGGAATTCCGGCTGGAACGGTACCAGTGTGGTGGTGACGGTACCGAACACGGTGCGTTGAGGTTCGTCGAAGGAAACTTCGATGCGGTAATGCAGGACGTCGTAGCTCCGGTCCCGTGCCTCGCCTCTGTCCCGGACGGGGAAGAGCTCCTGTGCTGGCAACAGGGCAGGGCAGGATACTGCCGCTAGAAGGAACACAAAGAGACGTGGCGTCATGCGGGACTCCGGAGCAGGGATCGCAGCAGGTTCATGTTTTCGACGTCTTCGTGCATGTCATCACTCGTGTCTGTTTCGAGAATTTTGGGGATGCCGGCGAGACGGGGATCGTTCATCAGGAAACGAAATCCCTCCAGGCCAATCTTCCCTTTGCCGATATGCTCATGGCGATCGCGGCGCGAGCCAAGATCCTTTTGGGAGTCGTTGACATGGATGACCTTCAACCGGTTGAGCCCGATGATGGTATCGAAATCGCGCATGAGCATGTCCCACCCTTTGTCGGTGCGGATATCAAAACCTGCGGCGAAAGCGTGGCAGGTGTCGAGACACACGCCGGCGCGATTCGGCTCGTCAAGCCGGTCGAGAATGCCGCGCAGGTGCTCAAACCGGTATCCGATGGCAGTTCCCTGTCCGGCAGTAACCTCCAGCAACGTTAAGGTGCGAAAACCCGGTGTGCCCCGGTGGATGATGTTGAGGGATTCGGCTATGGCGGCAACTCCCGCCTCCTCACCCGCTCCCATATGAGCGCCGGGGTGCACGACAAGACCCATAATGTCCAATGCTTCACAGCGCCGGAGCTCGTCTTCGAAACCCAGCCGGGAGCGTTCGAGCGTTTCCGGCTGGACAGCACACAGATTGATGAGGTAGGCAGCATGGGCTACGACGGGCGCCACGCTTGCACCGGCAGCGGCCGTTTTGTAGTTTTGGATGTCCGGTGCGCTCAACGCCCGGGCCTTCCACTGATTGGCATTCTTGACAAAGACCTGCATCGTGGTGCATCCGATCTTTGCGGCTCTTTCAAATGCCGTGTGCATGCCTCCTGCGACGGAGCAGTGTGTGCCAAGGAGCGGGTGTGGGTGCATATACCCAAGATACGAACACAAGGAATAAGAATGAAGAATGAAAAACAGGGCGCACGTCTGCTGTGGGGGGACCGGAAGCCAGGGGGAACAGTCAAACGTTTGGGCGGCAGGGGGGACGGGCGGACGGGATCTGGCCCGGTGAGGAAAAGAACTTCGAAGCTGGTCGCAGGATTGATGTCAGGGACCTCACTGGACGGCATCGATGCGGTATTGCTCCGGGTATGGGGGGAGGGGACCACAATACGATTCGAGCAGCTGGCGTATCTGGAGCGGCCGTTTCCACCCATCGTCCGATCCATGCTCTTGCGGAACTCACACCCCGAATCCTCAAGGATCGATGAGCTTACCCGGCTCAATATGGTGCTGGCCCATCTCTATGCCGATGCCGTCCGCGCGGTTGCCCGGAAGGCCGGAGTGCCGATACGGCGCATTGACCTGATCGGTTCTCACGGTCAAACCGTCCACCATCTCCCGCGCCCCGTTCGAATCGCCGGGAAAAAGATCAGCGCCACGCTGCAAATCGGCGATCCATCAGCTCTTGCGACCCTCACCGGAATACCGACAGTCGGCAATTTCCGGATAGCTGACATGGCAGTGGGGGGCCAGGGCGCCCCCCTTGTGCCGTATTTCGATTGGCTTGTCTTCTCCTCCAAGCATCTCAATAGAATCCTTCTCAATATCGGCGGCATTGCCAACATTACTGCACTGCCCGCGGGATGCGACGCGCGCAGCGTTGTTGCGTTTGACACAGGACCCGGAAATATGGTCGTGGACGGTTTGATGAAGCATTTCTACGGCCGGCGGTTCGACCGTGAGGGGCGTGTCGCCTCGCAGGGGACCGTTATTCCCGGCCTGCTCGCATGGATGAGCAAGCATCCGTATCTTCGTATGCATCCGCCCAAATCGACCGGAAGAGAGTTGTTCGGGAAAGCATTCGTGGAATCGCTTCTGCGAAGAAGCCGTGGCCAGACGCCTGCCAACATCGTTCACACTGCTGCCCTGTTGACCCCGCTGTCGGTCTATGATGCCTATGCACGCTTTGTCAAGAAGCGGATGCGTTTGGACGAGATCATCGTCAGCGGCGGGGGGGCCCGAAACCGGTTCTTCCTTGAAAGTCTGCGGGAGCTGTTCGGCGGAGTGCGCGTCGAGACGGCCGGGGAGGCAGGGATGAACGCGGATGCCAAAGAGGCCATTTGTTTTGCGGTGCTGGCCCATGAGACGCTTGCCGGCCGTCCCGCGAACATGCCGCGGGTCACAGGCGCCTCCAGACCGGTCGTGCTCGGATGCATCTGCGATCCCGGGGGCAGAATGCTTACGAAATAAATGAACACCGGCAGGAATTTTGTGCACGGTCAGGCTGTTAGAGTACAGAGTACCCGGAAACAGTTGTGAACTCCTCTCGAAAGACATCCGCTTTTCGACGGCAATCGCTGCTGAGCCATTGGGTGACCTGGCTGATGCTGGCCTGTGTCTCCGGCGGGGTGCTCCTTCCGCTGCATCACCATGATCTCTCTCTGTCGTCTGAGAGCGTTCCTGCGTATTCGTCCCACGATTGCGATACGCACGGTCGCCATGTCCCGCTAAATGCACGAGGTCTGTGTCTGATCTGCTGGCACTCCGTTCAGCACGTATCGCCTGCCTTGCCTCAAGACCCGGCCGTCGGTCCGGTAGCGATTGGCAGTCCGGTCGCGAGCCATCCATGGGTCGTTTTCGAACCATCATCACTGCTTATTCCTCAGAGACGCGGACCTCCGTTTGTTGCGTGACCGTTGACTTCGTTGTTGGTCGCACAACCATTTTGGAGGAAACATGCAGCACGCCGCCCGTTGGATGCCTGTTATTGCAGCTCTGCTTCTGCTTGTCCCGCCGGACGCACCCGCTCAATCTACCGGCAATCCTGATATCAGCGTTCTTCCGCGATTTCTTTTTCACACGAACGACGGGGAGAAGCTCGCCAACGGCAAGCGGGAATTCAGCCGGCCGGAATTTGCCTTCGAAGAGCTCGAAGTCGCAATCCAGGCCTACCTGACCCCTTTTGCCAAAGGCGACATTGTCTTCACACTGCCGGGTCCCGATCTCGAAACGTCAAAACTCGGAGTCGAAGAGGTCTATGCGACAGTACTCCGGGGATTGCCACTGGATCTGAACGTGCGGTTCGGGAAATATCGTGTGGATTTCGGCAAACTCAACATGATGCATCCGCATGCATGGCCGTTTATAACGCAGCCGCTCTCCCAGGAAAGGTTTTTCGGTGAAGAAGGCCTGAACGACCTGGGGATTTCCGCCAGCGTCCTTCTGCCCACGGGGGATCTCTATACCAAACTGACGGTGGATCTCCTGCGCGGTTCGAGCACCGGTGAAGCTGCCGGCATTGCCGATACTACGGACGGGAGCCCGTTTTATGCGACGTCGGCGCGCCTGACAGGGTTCTTTCCGCTGGACGAGCACAGCGATCTTGAAGTCGGAGTAAGTGGCTACACGGGAATCCATGATCCGTATCATCGGGACCGATTCTGGTACGCCAATCTGGATGCCAAGTACAAATATCGACCCGATGCGTACACTTCCCTTGTCATTCAGGCAGAAGTGCTTCAGAATTTTCGGAACGCCCGCCAGGATCACGAGTTCTCGCCCATAGTGGATGCGAACGGTATGCCCGAGGAACGGAGCATCCGTTCCGCGGGCCTGTACGTCTTTGCCGATCTGCAGTTCCAGAAGATCTACAGTGTCGGGGTGCGCTACGACTGGAGCCAATCGCCCTACAGCACATCCGACAGGGCGCAAGCAGGAGCGGTTTTTCTGGGATACTATCCGGTGGAAGAAACCCTCGGCCTGCGGCTGCAATACCAACACACAAGAACGGAAAACGGCGCAGGAACGCAGGGTGTGAACATGATTGCGCTTCAGGCGCTTTTCTCCCTCGGCCCGCACAAGGCGCATCCATTCTAAGAGAGGAATTCGATCATGAAGTACTTTGTCATATCCCTGATGCTTCTCCTTGCCGTAGCGGCGCAAGCGGAAGTGAAAGTGGTAACGTCGCTCCCGGACCTTGCCGACCTGGCACGGCGTGTCGGCGGTGACCGGGTCGTTGTGGATTACATCGTGCGGGGCGACCAGAATCCGCATGCGCTGGAGGTCAAGCCAAGCTACATGATGAAGCTGCGGTCCGCAAAGCTATTCCTTATCGTCGGGATGGATCTCGAGCTCTGGGCTCAGCAAATCGTCGATGGATCCCGGAACGACGCGCTGCGCGTTGTGGATCTGTCGCGACGAGTCCACAAGCT
>JADLEA010000187.1 GCA_020846365.1 Bacteroidota bacterium | reverse complement strand
CTCTATCTTCATGTGACTGTATTAGGGGAAACTTTGGAATGAGGATTTCGTCGGCGCGCACTTCTTATCCCAAATCAACGGTCGTTTCGAGGCGCCAGGCGATTTGCAGGCCAACAGACGGAGCAAGGGGAGTATCTTCCAGGGATCAGGTGATCCGTTCTCTTGGAACGGCGACGGGATAGTTCCAAACCTCATATTCCCGGCAAAATGGTTCACGATCCAAGGTGTGCATAGGCGGACCGTGACGCCAATCGAGGCGGAGCGAACTGACTGGGATCACATCGCGGTCAGCACCAGCCCAGATTGTGACGTGACTAAATCGAACTACAGTCACTATTGATGTCGGGACTCTGACGATAGCCCTGTGAGAGGAACAAATGATGTTCGTGCGTGCGGTATTGCTTTGTGCTCTTGCGCTCTCGCTCGCCCAATGCGACACAGGCGAGACTCCTGAACAAGCCATCATCCTCCCCTTTCCTTTGCTGGTGCAACGGAGTAGTGGGAGCGCGTACACAATAGCTCTCATTCGTACGGACAGATCAGTCATCGAACTTGCCGAAGGACTCAGTCCGCGATGGTCTCCTAATGGTAATCGAATCGCCTTCTGGACCACCACCTCGGCGGGATT
Organism: Bacteroidota bacterium; assembly: GCA_020846365.1. Lineage (GTDB taxonomy): Bacteria > Bacteroidota > Ignavibacteria > UBA10030 > UBA6906 > JAGDMK01. The sequence goes on along the minus strand of JADLEA010000187.1, from coordinate 2,741 downwards.
GAATGACATATACACCATGGACAGTGACGGGAGTGATCTCAGGAATCTGACAAACAGCCCTGCAATCTACGAATCCAGGCCTGTGTGGTCTCCAAACGGCAGTATGATTGCATTTGATGAGGAAGCTGCAGGGTCAGGCAAGGGAGTGGGCATTATGACAGCAGTTGGGATGGATCGACGGTTCGTTCCGTCAAAGAACACATACAATAATGCCAAGTGGTTTCCAGACGCAGGGTCACTGCTATTCCAGAAGACTGTGGGTTCGAGAGTCGAGATTCACAGTGTCAATTCAGATGGAACAACCGAGATGACGCTCGCGTCAGATACGACCAAGACCTTCACCAATGGAAGCATTTCACCCAATGGACTGTACTTTGCATATTCTCGGAGCGATAGTTCGCAGCTGATTGTCAATGCAATAGTCATAAGAGACATCGCGAGTGGACACGAGGATGAATTCCCAGGCGCGCTCATTGGGACCAACTGGTCGCCACAGAGCGACTGGCTATATTGCACAGAATCCTCAAGCGGTGGAATGACAATAGTGCGCATCAGTCCCCTAGGCAAAATCAAGCAGGACCTCAGTCAGAAGCCGCTCGGCAGCAGATACAATGATATTGTTTCCTCTTTGTCCTCCGACGGAAACTGGCTCGCTTTCTCGTCCGATCGGTCAGGACCAAGCCTCATCTACATGATGAATGCTGAAGGGAGTAACAAGCAGCAAGTAACGTTTGACCCGCAATTGACAAGCCCGTTCTGGAAACCATAACCAAGGCCGTGTTCGATCTATCGGCACTTAGTAGCTGTCCCCCGTGATTACGACCTTTCCTTTGAATACTCTATAAATGAACACCGTGTACGCAATCACCAGAGGCATTCCAATAAGCGCAATCACCAGCATCGTCATCAACGTGGTCTCGCTTGACGAAGCGTTATAGATGGTGAGACTGGTGCTCAGGTCGCCCAGCGAAGGCACAAGACGCGGAAAAAGCCCTAGCGCACTCAAGCCGACCATGCACACGATGGTCAATGCCGATGCCAGAAACGCAAGCCCGCTCTTGCCAGACTTTGCTGCTACCGGGATCCAGAGTATGGAACCCAGCAGAACAATGAAGAGGACCCAGAACAACGGATTCCCGAGCATCCCCTCGAACAGGAACGGCGATACAAAGAAGGTCCCGAGCGTCGCAAGGACGTAGAGAATGATCATGGTGATCCATAGGGGAGAGATCCACCTGCTGATCCGTGCTTTCAGTTCCCCCTCCGTCTTCAACGCCAGGTACAGCGCTCCATGCATGGTGAAGAGGACCAGCGTCAGGAGGCCGATGAGAATGGCGTACGGATTCAACAGCGTCAGGAAACTCCCTGTGAAGTTGTGATTTGCATCCAACGGAATGCCCCGGAGGATGTTACCGAAGGCCACGCCGAACAGCACCGCCGGAAGAAGACTCCCCAGTCCGAATGACCAATCCCACAATCTCCTCCACCCGGGCGAATCCACCTTTCCGCGGACTTCCAGCGAAACCGCACGAAAGATCAGGGCGGTCAGCAGGAGCATCAAGGCAATGTAGAAGCCGCTGAAGACCGTGGCGTAGACTATCGGGAACGCGGCGAACAGCGCACCTCCGGCGGTGAGCAGCCAGACTTCGTTCCCGTCCCACACCGGCCCGATGGCATTGATGTGCACGCGCCGCTCGGCGTCCGAACGCGCAAACAGATGCAACACGCCTACACCTAGATCAAATCCGTCCAGGATGGCGTAACCGGCAAGCAGAACGCCGATGAGCAGGAACCAGATCGTGTTCAGGTCCATTACGCAAGCACCTCCTTTCCGTGCACCGGCTGCGGACCGTGTTTCACCTTCTGGACCAACAGGTACACGTAGAGAGAACCGAGAAAGAGATACACCACACCAAAAAGAATAATCGAGAATAGAATCTCTCCCGCCGATACGGTAATGGAAGCGGCTTCGCTCGTCCGGAGCAGCTTGTACACAATCCATGGCTGGCGGCCGACTTCCGCTGTGATCCATCCCAGCTGGCATGCGGCAAGCGGGAGCGGGATGGACCAGAGCATGACCTTGAGGATCCGCCTGCTCTCCCAGAGCGTCCCGCGCCAGAGCTTGAACGTGGCTAAGGCCGTCAGGAGGATGAAGAACATCCCGAGCACCACCATGTTGTGGAAGGAAACAAAAGTCAGCCAGAGGGGAGGAATTTCATCCGAGGGGAATTCGTTGATCCCTTTGATGGTGGCGTTGGGGTCCCCGAAGGCCATCCAGCTCAGCAGACCGGGGATCTCCACCGTGGCATGAAGCTTCGGCGGCTCGGTGGTCGGCACGGCAAAGAAGACAAGCGGCGCGGCGTTCTGACTCGTGTAGAGTCCTTCAATCGCCGCGAACTTCTCCGGCTGCGTCCGCGCGACCTGCCGGGCATGTTCATGCCCGAACGGCATCAACTCAAGCACGGATGTGATCAGGCCAAAGATCACGGCAACTCGCATCGCCTTTTTCGCGAACTCGACTTCGCGTTTGTTCAGGAGATAGTATGCAGCGATCCCCGCCATCAAGAATGCTCCGCTGATCAGCGCCGCATCCACGGTGTGGAAGAAGCGGATCCACATGGAAGGGTTGAAGACCGCCTCCGCAAAGCTCGTCATCTCAGCACGCCCGTTGCGCAAGACGTACCCGGCGGGCGTCTGCTGCCAGGAGTTGGCCACCAGAATCCAGAACGCTGAAATGGTGG
>JADLEA010000186.1 GCA_020846365.1 Bacteroidota bacterium | reverse complement strand
TGAGCCGGAACGCCGCCGGCTTCGGTGGGTCGTCTGGGGTTTGTTCGCGGGCTTCTTCCCCTTCGTTGCACTTTGGGTGATTCCCTCAATTGTGCTCTCGTTTCCGCTTGTTCCCGAAGAGCTGATGCTTCTGGCCGCAGGCGCGATCCCCATCGCATTCGGCATCTCGATCGTCAGGTATCATATCCTGAATATCGACCTCATCCTGAACCGGAGCGTGGTGTACACGGTGGTTATGGCAATCCTGGTGACGCTCTATGTCGGTGTGGTCGCAGGTACCGCGGCGGTCGTTGCCACGGTCACGTTTCGGGTGTCGGTGCTCATCTCTGCTGTGGCAGCGATTCTGATGGCGCTCGCCTTTGAGCCGCTCCGGCGGATCGTGCAACATGCGGTGGACCGCCGCTTTTTCAGGGTCCGCTATGACTACCGGAAAGTGGGATTGGAACTTCTGGAGGAGATCAAACAGTCTCATTCGACGGCCTCGCTCGCGAGCCAGTGTACCAATCGCCTCGGGGCAATCATTCCCTCAAACAAACTTGGTTTTCTTGTCGTGCGTGGTGAGCAGAAGCGGCTGGAACTGCTTGCGCAACAGGTCTCAAAGGGAAATCCTGATTCAGGTTTTCCCTCCGACGCTCAGGACCTCTGGCTCGGCGAACGCATCCCCCTCGCACTTGACGAACACGTCGAGCCGGGAGTGCCCTATGTCCCCGGAAACAGGAAGGTTTTTCAGGAGTGGGGATTGGCGCTGGCTGTCCCTCTCCTGGCCAAAGATGCAAGACTCGTGGGGCTCATCCTCCTCGGACCGAAAAAAGCCGGCACCCGTTTCACCAGCGAAGACATGGATCTGCTGACTACCGTCGGCGCCAATGCCGGCATGGAACTCGAACGTATCCAGCTTATGCAGCAGTTGCTCTTGAAAGAGGAAGAGGCGGAGAGACTGCAGGTCCTGAACACCCTCAAATCTGATTTTGTCTCATACGTGTCCCACGATCTGCGGACCCCCCTCACCTCCATCAAGCTGTACGCTGAGCTCCTCGCCCCGCGCATCGCCAGAAACGATCGCAAAGCCAAGGGATACCTCGCCGTCATCGAGGGTGAAGCCGGCCGTCTCAATCGCATGGTAACGACGATTTTGGACTCTGCCCGGATCGAAGAGGGCGCCATCCAATACGCGATCAAGGATGCGAATATGGTTGAGATCGTCACATCGGTCCTCAACCGGATGGACTATCAGTTGCACAAGGAGGGGTTCACGGTCGATGTGCGCGTGCCGCGTGACAAGAAGGGGCTGCCTTTCCGCGCCGATGCAGATGCCGTGAGTGAGGCGCTCATCAACCTGCTGACCAACGCCATGAAATACGCCGGGGAGAACAGAACGCTCGGCGTCTCGGCCGGACGGCGGAAGCACGGGGTGTTCTGCAGCGTGCGCGATCGCGGAACCGGCATCCGGAAAGAGGTGCTGCCTCACCTTTTCGAGAAATTCTACAGGGACCCGGCCCTGCCGCAAAAGATCCAGGGGGTGGGCATCGGTCTGTCGGTAGTCAAGCACATCATGGACGCTCACAAGGGGAGGATCGAAGTCAAGAGCGCGCCGGGCAAGGGCTCGCAGTTCCTTCTCTGGTTCCCCGCTTTCCCATCCCGACATGCAGGAAAACACCATGAAGACCATTCTCGTCGTAGAAGATGATCCCGCCATCCTGCGTGGACTCGAAGAAGTTCTTGTAGCCGAACACTATCGGGTGCTCACCGCCGCCACGGGCACGATGGGATTGACGCTCGGCAAGAAGGAGAATCTTGATCTGATTATCCTTGATCTCGGCCTGCCCGACCTGAACGGGGAAGAAGTATGCAAACAGCTCCGCACTGCGGGGGTGCCGACACCCCTGCTGATGCTCACCAGCAAGAGCCAGGAGATGGACAAGGTTCTGGGACTTGAGCTGGGAGCCGACGACTACATGACAAAACCGTTCAGTGTCCGTGAACTGCTGGCACGGATCCGGGCGCTGTTGAGGCGAGACCACGGGATGAAGAAGGAGCTGGAGGAATATGCGTTCGGACAGATCGTCGTCGATTTTCGAAAGCAGGAAACCGCCCGCAAAGGAAAACCGGTGAAGTTGTCAGTGCGGGAGTATGCGGTTCTCAAGTTCCTCATCCTCCACGAGGGAGAGGTCGTCACCCGTGATATGCTCCTAAATGAAGTCTGGGGGTATGAGCACTTCCCCACAACCAGGACCGTGGACAATTATATCCTTGCCCTCCGCAAGAAGCTGGAAGGGGAGAACGCAACTCCCAGACACATCCTCACCGTTCACACCGCAGGGTACAAGTTTGTGAAGGATGCGACGTAGCGTATCCTCCGTGCCCCCCTATGCTCCCCATCGCATGCTTGCCGGACCGGCAGACTTGCAGGAGCGTCGACGCGATCATGCCACCTCGCGAAGGAATCCCTCCCGGGCTGCCTCTGCGCCGTGCGGTCCGGCTCCCGCTATACGTACCTGCGCATGGTGCCGCTGAAAGAGTGAGAGCTTCAGGTAGATGAATGTAAGGATGAGGAGGCGGAAGAGGAATCCCGGAAGGCCCTCCGTCCGTTTCTGCGATCGCATGAAGCGCCACCACCGCTTCCAGATCTTCCTCCATCCGTAGAACCCCAGCGTAACCGCCTTGTATGCCTCCCGGATCTGGCCGGCGGTCAGGTGCTTATGCCGGAACACAAGGTGGTCTCCCTCGTAGTGCGATAAATCGTTGTCCAGAAGTCGTCCTTCGGCGACCACCTTCTGGTGGAGCGGAGTTCCGTACAGGGGAATTGCGATGGATGGGAGGATGAC
>JADLEA010000185.1 GCA_020846365.1 Bacteroidota bacterium | reverse complement strand
TTGGCACGGAGAATGCCCCGAATTACGCGGATATGTACGGACTTCTCGACATACGGCGGCGCACTACCGCCCTGATAATCTCTCTCGTCGGCGCAGCTTCGGCCTCGTGGGCGATTGATCCGCCGGTCCTGACAAGCCCGGCGAGCGCCGCAACGAATCAGCCCATTGCGCTGGCGCTCACGTGGGCTGCCGATTCAGCCGCAACCGGATACCGCGTCCAGGTATCCGCGCTGGCGACATTCGCCTCTTCTATGATCGCCGACACTATTGTGGGTGCTTTGCCTGGCGAGACCAGCATGTCCCTTCTGGTGTCAGGAATGGCGCACAAAACGAAGTATTACTGGCGCGCACATTCCCGCCAGGGCACCGATTCCAGTGCGTGGTCGGCAGTCCGGAATTTCACGACCATCGTGGATACTCCGGCCGTCCCGGTTCTTGCCACTCCCCTTGACGGCGCCAGGAGCCTGGCGGTGAACCCGACAAGTCTGGCGTGGAGTGCCGCTCAGGATGCTTCGACCTACCGCCTGCAGGTTGCCACCGACATCGAGTTCGCGTCGTTGGTCTACAGCGACTCCGCGATCACGACGACGAGCAAGCAAGTAAGCGGGCTTCTGAACAACATGGTGTACTACTGGCGTGTGCAGGCCAGGAACGTGGGCGGACAGTCGGCGTTTTCGGTGGTGCGCTCCTTCGCAACCAAGCCGGCCGCCCCGCAGATTGTCAGTCCGGCCACTGGTGCGACAAGCATTCCTGTTTCGCCGTTGCTGTCCTGGACGCAGGTTCCTGGAGCGGTATCGTATCGCGTGCAGCTTTCGACTGTCACCACGTTCACGACAATGTTGCTCAATACTACGACCAGCTCGGAGACACTCCGTGTAGGTCCGCTGGCAAACAAGGTCAAGCACTACTGGCGCGTCCGCGCACAGAATGCGGACGGCGACACAAGCGCCTACCCTACCACTCCCTGGAACTTCACGACGATTGTGATCGATGCCGGCGTGCCGTCGCTGCTCGCACCGGCGGACAGTGGCAAGAGTCAGCCGGTGAGTCCGACGACATTTTCCTGGAGTGCCGTTACCGACGCGGCGACCTATCGCCTCCAGGTAGCAACGGATCCCGGCTTCAGCTCCGTGGTGTACGACGATTCGGTCATCACGACGACTTCGCGGCAGGTGTCCGGACTACAGACCGGAAGTACGTATTTCTGGCGGGTGAGGGCGAAGAATGCCGCATCGATCGGCCCTTTCTCGTCTCCGAGGGTGTTCACCACGCGGCTGACACCACCAGCGGTAGTCGTTCCTTTGTCCGGCGCGCTGGACCAGTTCGTACAGCCCGTTCTCCGGTGGTCGCCGGTCGCGACTGCCTCTGCGTATTACGTCCAGGTTTCCAAGAGTTCGCAATTCCGCGGACTGGCGGCCGAAGCAACGGTAAGTGCGGAGTCCCTGCAGGTCGGTCCCCTGGGAAATGACTCCGTGTATTACTGGAGGGTGAGCGCTCGAAACGCAAACGGAGACACGAGCGTCTTTCCGACCACCGCATGGTCTTTCCGGACGAAGATCCCCACGCCTTCCTTGAACATCCCCGGCGATGGAGCGACCGGGCAGCCGGTCAACCCCGTCTTGTCCTGGTTTGCCTCTCCGGGTGCAAGTTCGTACCGGCTTCAGGTGTCGGACGATCCCACGTTCCCGAGCAGTGTGGTGTTCGATGATGCGGGCATCACCGCGACGTCGCGGCAGGTGGGTCCGCTGAACAGCAGCAAGGTGTACTACTGGAGGCTGAACGCGCGCAATACAGCAGGGACATCAACCAGTCTCTGGTCGGAAGTCCGCAGCTTTGCCACCCGTATCGACACGCCGATCACGCCCACCCTTGCCTCTCCGGCGAACGGTTCGGTGGACCTTGACTTCAATCCGGTATTGCAGTGGAACCAGTCCTCCGGCGCCGCCTTCTACGCCCTTCAGATTGCGCGGGATTCTCTTTTCACGCAGCTGGAATTTGAACGATCGCCACTTGTAGCCACTGCATTCCAGGCGGGACCACTGGCCAGCAACACAAGGTTCTTCTGGAGGGTACTGGCAACGAATTCCACGGGAACAGCAAGCAGTCCTTACTCCGCCGCCTGGTCATTCAAGACCATGCTACAGACCCCGGCAGTTCCGGTGTTGCTCTCGCCTCCAAGCCGGAGCCTCGCGCAGAGTGTGAACCCGACGCTCCGCTGGTCCTCGTTCGCTTCGTCGGAATCGTATCGCCTGCAGATCTCAACGGATTCGTATTTTCCGACAACGGTCCTGGACACGACAGGAGTCCGGGACACGGTACTCCTGCTCGGGAGGACTCTCGCACATAACACCGCGTACTACTGGCGCGTCAAAGGGCTTAACCGATTGGACAGCAGCGTGTATTCGCTTCCGTTCAATTTCACCACGGTCATCGCAGATCCTGTCTTGTTGACCCCTGCACAGGGGGCAAGCGACTATGCCCCGTCACAGGTGACGTTCACCTGGGGATCCGTCCCGGGAGCCAGGACCTACGGATTCCGGCTCGCACTCGATTCGACTTTTCAATCCGTGGTGTATGCCAATCCCTCCGTGGTCGCCACCGCGGTCGTGGTCGAATCTCTCTCCGTGAGCACGCGGTACTTCTGGCAGGTGACGGCACAGAGCGACAGCAACGGCACCACATACTCTCCGGTTCGGCATTTTACGACGGTCGTGACGGTACCCGGGATTCCGCAGCCCGTCTCCCCCGCCCCGTCGGCGTCGAATCTACCGACGACCGTCACGTTCCAGTGGCAGCCGGCCATCGGGGCGAATTCGTACCGGCTGCAGATTTCCACTGACTCATTGTTTGGCACGGTGTTGTACGATTTCCCATCCCTGACATCGACGGGCCACCAGGTAACTTCGCTTGCATACAACACCGCATACTTCTGGCGCGTGAACGCATCCAACGGCAACGGTCCGAGCGAGTACTCCCCCGTTCGCGGTTTCACCGTTGCCGTACCCCCTCCTGCCGTCCCATTTCTCACGGGGCCGGCGGACGGGCAAACGAATGTCGGACTGCCTGTCACCCTTACCTGGGGAGCGGCGAGCGGGGCGACATCGTACAGGATCCGCATTTCATCAACGGAGAACTTCTCCAGCGTCGTGTATGATTCCACCACCTCCGAAACGTGGAAGAGTGTCGGGAGCATTGCGTACGGATCCCGGTTCTACTGGCAGGTGACGGCAACGAATGCCGGTGGAGCGCAATCGTCGGCCATCTGGAGCTTCAGCACACGCATAAGCATTCCGACGGTGCCATTGCCCGCGCTTCCTCAGAATGGTTCGATCAATGTGCCGACAGCGGTGACGCTGAACTGGAGCGGCTCTGTCGGGGCGGTCACTTACCATATCCAGGTGGCCCGTGATTCCTTCTTCACCGCGCAGATCGTGAATGATTCCTCTGTAACAGCAACGTCGCACGACATCGGTCCCCTGAACGGTTATACACAGTATTATTGGCGCATCAGAGCCGGCAATACCGGTGGGAGCAGCGCGTTTTCGCCGGTCTGGGGGTTCCGGACCATCGTAGGAACGCCGTCGCTTCTTGCCCCTGCTGCCTCGGCAATGCGGCAGCCACCAGTCTCGACGCTCCGCTGGAGCGGCGTGGGAAGCCCGGCGTCGTTCCGCCTGCAGCTATCGAAGTCCCCGGACTTCGGCGTCGTGGTTCTGGACACAGCCGGTCTGGCAGACACCGTGTACCAGACCAGTCAGCTTTCAGGGTTCACGCGGTACTACTGGCGCGTCAGCGCAAGGTCGCTCGACGGCCTGAGCACCGGAGAGTTTGCCCCGTCCCGCTACTTCACCACGATTCTCGATAGGCCGGAGCTTGTTGCACCGCTTCCTGACGCGCTGAACCAGCCGGTGATGGTGGCCGCACGGTGGCACCGGACGGAACAGGCCGAGAGCTATCGTCTGGACATCGCCAGGGATGAAGCATTCACCTCCCTTGCCGCACAGGATTCGATGATCCTGGATACCGTGAAGGTCGTTGGTCCGCTGGATGGCCTGACGCAATACTTCTGGAGAGTCCGGAGCCAGAATCCGGCGGACGTGAGCGAGTATTCTCAAACCCGTTCTTTCAGGACGACGATTGGCACGCCGCAGCTGCTCTCACCTGCCGACGGAGATCCTTTCGCTCCCGAGAGTCCGGCTCTGCTCTGGACGGAAGTGCCCGGCGCGGCCCGGTACCGGGTACAGGTAGCTACGGATTCGCTCTTTTCCCAGGTAGTGCTGGATGATTCCGTGATATCCGGCAACACACGAACCGTCGGGCCTTTGGTGCGACTCCAGCGCTACTTCTGGCGTGTGCGCGCCAAATCGGCGGACGGGCTCAGCATTGGAGTCTATTCCACGATGCGGACCTTCCGCATCGTTCCTGCGCCACCTCCAGCTACAGCCCTGGTCGCGCCTCAGGACGGGACCGTCAATCAACCACTCACATCTGTACTCCGCTGGAGAAGGTCGGCAGGGGCTGATCGTTACGGAGTACAGCTTGCAGAAGACTCTCTGTTTGCGCTCATCGTGGTTGATGACAGCACAATCACCGATACCACATACCAGCCATCCTCGCTGGAGGGCCTGCGCCGCTATTTCTGGCGGGTGCGTTGCCTGAATCCCGGAGGATCCAGCGCATTTACAAGCCGGTGGAGTTTCAACACGGTGATCGGTACGCCGGTGCCGATTGCTCCGGTGCAAGACACGACGGACCAGCCGGTGACGATCCGGATAGTTTGGTCACCGGTACCCCGCGCAGCAACGTATCGGCTTCAGCTCTCGGCTGATTCCTTATTCCGGTCATTCGTTTTTGATGATTCAATGCTTGTTGATGCCAGCCGCACAATTGCCGGGTTGTTACGCTCTACGCGGTACTACTGGAGGGTGCGCGCCCGATCCACCGGCGGCACCAGCACGAGTCCATGGTGCGCAACCCAGCGTTTTATCACCGTCATCGATCCGCCTGCAACGCCGGTGCTCGCTTTGCCTTTGCAAGGCGCAAAGAATGTCCCCGTCACACCGGTCCTCGCATGGCAGAATGCCGCCCGGGCGGCCCGCTACAGGGTGCAATTGGCTGCAGAGTCCCTGTTCGAGTTCGTCGTATTTGAAGATACGACCGTTGTCGACACTTCACGGCACATCGATTCGCTTGATCATTTCGCCGTCTACTATTGGCGGGTCCAGGCAGTCAATACGGGCGGAACAAGTTTGTGGTCTGTGAAGCGGATGTTCCTGACGTCAATGGCCACGCCCCAGTTGATCAGCCCGGACCCCAATGCCGTGGATCAGAAGACGGCCACGACAATCCAGTGGGCGCCCGTCAAAGGCGCGGGGAAATATCGCCTGGTGGTTTCACCGGATTCGATGCTGCGCACGCCGGTGCTGGACGACACTTCGATTACGTCGACGAGCCGGACGGTATCCGGATTGGCCTATCTCACCACGTATCACTATCGGGTACAAGCGAAGACGTCGGACGGCTCAAGTTACAGCGCGCCTTCACCGATCCGGAGATTCACGACGGTGGTGGAGCCACCTCCACCGCCTCTGCTTGTCACGCCTCTCAACAAGGCCGAAGGGGAAGACGCGGCCAGCACTCTTGCCTGGGCTTCCGCTGCGCGCGCGCAATGCTATCACGTGCAGGTATCGGCTGAATCGCTCTTTGTTCAGCCAGTAGTAAACGACTCGACCGTGACTGACACGGCGTACAGCCCGGGAGCGCTTCAGGCGCACACGCGGCACTGGTGGCGCGTCCGCGCAGGAAACACCGGCGGCTGGAGCGCGTTCTCATCCTTGTGGTCCTATACAACGAGTCTGGCGACGCCCACGCAGCTGGGGCCGGCGGATTCGGCTACCGGGCTTGGTGATGTCGTGACGTTCAGTTGGACCGCCTCCCCGGAAGCCGTCTGCTATGCGCTGGAGATTGCCAGGGATAGATTCTTCCGCGATGTCTTCTTCCGGGATTCGGCCATTTCCGGAGTGAGCACGGAAGTCCAGGGCCTGGAGCCCTTCCTCACATATTACTGGCGGGTCAGGGCGCTGGACGTCAAAGGCGCCGGCGCATACTCGTCGACACGGATGTTTGTCACGCGGCTCGTTCCACCGATCGCGCCGTTGCAGGAAGCCCCCGGGAGCGGCATGGGCTCCCTGTTGACGTCACAAACGTTTCGCTGGCATCCAAGCCGGCTGGCCGACAGCTACCAGCTGCAGATTGCGGCAGATTCCCCGTTTGACTCGACCGTGGTCGACCGATCGGGCATCACGGACACGTCCATCTCCGTCACGACCCTGGAATTTCGCAAGCGGTACTATTGGCGCGTGCGCGGGTGGAATGCGGAAGGGGCAGGAGTGTACTCTTCGGTGTGGTCGTTCTCCACGGTCGTCGCACCGCCCCTGACGCCGGTTCTGGTATCCCCCGCAAGCGCATCCTCTGGCCAGATGCCCTACACGACGTTCGCATGGGGATCCACTCCCCATGCGCAGACATATCATCTGCAGGTCTCGCTCGATGCACCGTTCGCATCGATGGTCTACAACGATTCGACGCTCACCGATACTCTTCAGAAGGTCGGTCCGTTGGAATATGCCCGGACGTACTACTGGCGGGTGCGGGCCCAGAACGAAGACTGGACCACCCCCTGGTCGCCGGTGTGGAGCTCCACGGTCATGGCGGCGCCGGTGGTGTACGACCTCTATCAGAACTTCCCGAATCCCGCGAACCCGTCGACCGTGATCCGCTATGATATTCCGGCGGAGGCCGAGGTGGTGTTGACGGTTTACAATCTCCTCGGGCAGTCTGTACGCGAGCTCGTCAACACCACGCAGAAGGCGGGCAGGTATGAGTGTGTGCTGGAGGGGGCTGATCTTCCCAGCGGTGTGTACTTCTTCCGGATCTCGGCGAAGTCACTGGGCCTGGCAAATGGCCAGCCGGCCCTCCCGTCAGATCCGTTTGTTTCGACACGCAAGATGGTTATCCTAAAATAAGCGGAGGGATGTATGTCAGGCGATTTGAGCATTCAGACTGCCACGACCCTGGTGACCATGCAGGCAGAACGCACGCAGCAGCAGGTGGGTATGAAGGTGATGAAGATGCGGCTGCAGCAGGACCAGCAACTCGTTGCGCTCCTGATGGAGCAGGCAAAACAGATACAGGAGGCCGGCTACAACAACTCCGGCCGATCGGTCCCGCCGGTGGGTGGGGGCGGCATCGACATCACGGCGTGACGCGAGCCGGATCGCCTGGCACGCGGAGTGGGAGCTTGAGCCAGGCAAGCCCGATGTCCCGGTCCATATGGCCTGTGCTTTCACCCGCCAGGCCATCATAGAAGAGTGCAAGCCGGCTCCCGAATCGGATGACTGACGGCAGCCCGATAACCTTCCTCGACCAGGAGCAATTGGATCCATCCAGAACGACAGCCTTGTGCTCCGGGTTCCAGCGCGTCAGATCGTCTGACCAATAGACCCATATCGCATCCGTGAACTCATCGTGATCAGCCAGCCAGCCGATGTGATTCGTGAAGAGAAACCAGAGCCCGTTAGTTTCCTCAAAGTATAATGAAGCATTCTCGATCTGTTCCTCCAGCGGGAGAATGGGTTCGGGATCCGGTGTCCACACGCTGTCGAGGTGACGCGTGCGGGCCAGGCCCAGCGTCCGTTTCACCGTCGAATCGCCTGTCGACGCACTGAAGAATTGGAGATACTCTCCCTTGTGGAAGATGATGTGCCCGGGGCTGGCCGTTTCGGAGTAGTACGTGCCGGGCTTGGGGCGGAACGGCACCACATCGGGTTGCTTTGACCAGGGCCCGAACGGCGAATTGGCGCGGGCCTTCATGGTGACATACGGGAAATCGGGCACGAGGTCGGGCGCGGGGGACGTGTTTCGCGCCCCCAGATAGAACATATGCCACATGGTGCCATCGAACGCCGTGACTCCATAGGACGCACTCCGGGCATCATCATCTCCCTCGTTCCCAAAGGACAGCACAGGCCCGTCCACGGTCCAACGGAGAAGATCGTAGCTGTGTGCTCGGACGCAGAGCCACCCCTTGGGCCCGGCTCCGTCATAGTGCATGACGAACCGGTCCGCTGTATCGAACACCCACACATCCCGCGCACCCAGAGCATCGCAACTGTCGGGTCCCCCGCCGTGACGGAGAACGACACCATGGTCCTGTGCGTCCATCCTCAGGGTGGGAGCGGGGCGATTATCGCGGTAGAGCTGAGGTGCAGTCGCACAGCCTCCGATGAAGAGAGAGAGTGCAAGAAACAAGTGTGTCGTGCCGGCTCGCCAGGGCATCGGAAAGAGTCCGTAGTAGTGGCTCAGAATGACAAAATCCCCATTTCTGTATTATACGCCTTATCCGCGTCGCCTGCAAGAGCGATGCGCGGACATTGACAACGTCATCTGTCTTCCGTATACTTGGGCCATGGAATTCTTCGAGACAGTACACGGTCGGCGTAGCATACGCCGTTTCCGGCCCGGGGCAGTCGACGCAGCTACAGTCCAGACGATCCTGAAAGCCGGAATGGCTGCTCCCTCAGCAGGGAATGAGCAGCCGTGGCATTTCCTTGTCGTGCGAAAGCAGGAAACACTTGCCGCCCTCAGCAAGGCACATCCCTACGCGGAGATGGTGGCTCAGGCAGCGCTCGCCATCATCGTCTGCGCCGACATGAATCTGGTCAAGCATCGCGACTACTGGCCACACGACTGTGCCGCTGCGACGCAGAATATCCTGCTCGCGGTTCACGCGCTCGGACTTGGCAGTGTGTGGGTGGGTGTCTATCCACGGGAGTCGCGTATGGCTGAGGTGCGAAAGGTCGTCGCGTTGCCCGAACACATACAACCGTTCTGTATCCTCCCTGTCGGACTCCCGGACGAAGTCAAGGAGCCGGAGGAGAGATTCTCTCCTGCACGTGTTCATGAGGAGCTATGGTAGCAGACGCAAGGGGCGAACATGAACGCTGGATGGCATATGCCATCCGCGAAGCTGAACAGGCATTGCGTCGCAAAGAGGTTCCGATCGGGGCGATTATCGTCCATAATAGCCGCATCATCGGGCGGGGGTACAATCAGACCGAAACCCTGCAGGATCCCACGGCCCATGCGGAGATGATCGCCATTACCGCCGCCTCAACGCACCTGGGAACCCGGAGGCTTGAGGAGTGCGCGCTGTACGTGACTCTTGAGCCGTGCGCGATGTGCGCAGGCGCCATCGTCCTCGCGCGCGTACCCACGCTCGTGTTCGGTGCATACGACCCCAAAGCCGGCGCCTGCGGCACGTTGTTCAACATCGTACAGGATGCCCGGCTGAATCATCGCGTGGAGCTGGTGGGAGGAGTAGCAGCGGAACAATGCGGAGCCCTGCTGTCAGATTTCTTTACGGGCGTGCGCAGCAAAACGGTGGGCAAACCAGGGATCGACTCAAGGAGCAACGGCGAGGACGAGTAACGGTCAGGTATCTGCGTTCCTGAGCCGCTCCGCCCTGTCCGCAACCTGCAACTGCTCCACGAACTCATCCAGCCGCCCGTCGATGACTTCCGCAAGGTTGTAGAGCGTCAGGCCAATCCGGTGGTCTGTGACCCTGTTCTGAGGGAAATTGTAGGTTCGAATCTTCTCGCTCCGGTCCCCGCTTTTCACCATCATCTTGCGCCGCGCTGCGACATCGCCCACCTGCGCTTCCAACGCCGCCTCATACAGCTTCGCCCTGAGCATCTTCATGGCGCGCTCACGGTTCTGGAATTGCGACCTCTCTTGCCTGCAGGCCACGACGATTCCTGAGGGCCTGTGGGTGATGCGCACGGCCGTCTCAACCTTGTTGACGTTTTGCCCCCCCTTGCCGCCGGAACGAAATGTGTCAATCTGCAGATCGGCGGGATTGACTTGCACATCGAATTGCTCGACTTCCGGAAGCACTGCGACGGTGGCGGCCGAGGTGTGCACTCTCCCCTGTGCCTCCGTCGCCGGAACCCGCTGCACTCTGTGCACACCGCTTTCAAATTTCATCGCGGCGTACACGTCATCTCCGCTCAAACCAAACGAGATCTCCTTGACCCCGCCGATTCCCGTATCGTTGGCATCGAGGACCTCAACCTTCCATCCCCTCTTCTCAGCGTACCGTGTGTACATACGAAAGAGATCAGAGGCGAAGAGTGCTGCCTCCTCCCCTCCCGTCCCCGCGCGTATCTCGACAATGACGTTCCTGCTGTCGTTCGGATCCTTGGGGACGAGAAGCGCCTTCAGCTCCTCCTCCAGCTCGCCGACGCGCGCCTTGGCACCGTC
The DNA here is from genome assembly GCA_020846365.1 of Bacteroidota bacterium. Classification (GTDB taxonomy): domain Bacteria; phylum Bacteroidota; class Ignavibacteria; order UBA10030; family UBA6906; genus JAGDMK01. The sequence continues at coordinate 3,767 of JADLEA010000185.1, read as the reverse complement.
CAGCTCCGCGTATGCCAGCTGCTTCATCTCCGGATCCGAAGAGGTCTCCGTGATCTCCTTGAGCCCATGGACATCGTCGAGCGCTTTCACGTACTTCTCGTACGTCCGCATGAGCGGCGTGAGGTCGCTGTGCTCCTTGCTGATCTCGCGAAGGCGGTCCTGGTTGGTGACCACGGCTGGATCGCTCAGCAGTCGCGTGAGTTCTTCGTAGCGGTTTCGTACACGCTCAAGTCGTTCGCGCATCTCAGGCAGCTCCGGCAAGCGAGGATTGGCCTGTCGCCGTTGTCCTCTTCTCCGACCCCTCCAGAGCGCTGGTCAATGCAGCAAGGGCAACTTCCAACTGAGACTCGTCGGGTTCCCGCGTGGTGATGCCTTGCATCCAGAGCCCGGGCGCGATGAGAATCCTTCCCCACCAGGATCCACTGTGGCGCGAAGAGAAGCGGATCAGTTCATAGGATAGCCCACCAACAAGCGGGACAAGGGGAAGGTGGGTCAGCAATCGAATCCCCAGCGTGAGTTCTCCCCACCACTGGAGGAGCAGGCCGTCCAGGATCGCGAAGATGAGAATGGCAGCCAGCATGACGATGAGCAGGAAGCTCGTGCCGCATCGGGGATGGAAACGGGACTGGCGGGACGCGCTCGCCACTGTCAGCTCCTTCTCGCGTTCATACGCAAACACCGCTTTGTGCTCCGCCCCGTGATAGGCAAACAGGCGCTTCACGTCGGGCATCCGGGCGATTGCGAGAAGGTAGACAAGAAACAACGACAAGCGGACGCCCCCGGCAAACAGATTGAAGAGAATGGGGTTCTGATCGACCGAGAAGAACAACGAAGTCAGGACGAGCGGAGACACGAAGAACAGCGCCAGGGCAAGTGCAAACGCGACCGCCACGGTCACCCCGAGCATCAGCTTCGATTGCTTCTCTCCGACGCTGCCAGGCTTCTGGCCATCAACGCGCGCGTCTTCCATCGCGAGTTCGGCAGAGAAGTTGAGTGTCCGGATCCCGATAACGAGCATCTCGATGACACCCACGGCCCCCCGCAGGATGGGGTATTTGAGGACCGGGACACGTTTCGAGACAGCTTCGAACTGCTCCCGGCGGATCGTGATGGTCCCGTCGGCGCGGCGCACGGCGGTGGCTATTATACCGGGCGCCCGCATCATGACGCCTTCAATGACCGCCTGGCCGCCTATTGTCATGGGACCGAGGGGCTCGTTGTCTCTGGTTTCGTTCTTCATAGTGTAGAAAACTACGAAAATCCCGGCGGAATTCCTACATCTCTACAATCGACTTGACTTCTCGGCGGGGCAATGAGGATCCTCAGTAGAGAGTCAGAGAAGCCAGCCGGCGCGGAAGTGCCATCAATCCGCAAGCTCACGGGCGCGGGAGAGGCGCTGGTTGTGACTCCGGCCCCGGGTGCTAACCTGAGCTCTTCGCAAGCCGGGCGCGCCGGACGAGACGGCGGGCCGCCTCCCACTCCCCTGTTTCGAAAAACCGCGTGCCGGCCAGCAATCCAAAAAAGAGGAGCAGAAGTCCGGCCTTCGCCAACACGCCGGCAATCCCGGTCCCTGCAAACAGCGAAGCCAGATATACGGCGGCTGCAACGAGGAAGATTTTCACTATGCGGGGAATCTCGTAGGCGATCGGGTAGATCCGTTGCACGATAGCGTACATCATCCCTGCCATCACGACATAACTCACCAATGTCGCCCACGCCGCACCCATCAGACCGAACGGCGGGATGAGAAGGAAGTTGGCGGCAACATGAATGACGGCCGCAGTGATCGTGACCAGCGGCAGCCACGAGGTCTTCTTTTCAATGTAGATACCCGCGATCAGGTTGTTGTAGATGCCCAGGAAGACATAGGCGAGCAGGATGACAGGGACGATTTCGAATCCCTCCCAGAAACGGGCAGCAATTAAGGGGTACCCGCCGAACACCGGCCAGCTGATCAGATCGAAAAGGAAGAACGACAGGAAGAGGAATATCGTTGTCGCCGCCAGGACAAAGTACGTCATCACGCGTGAAAAGAGGGGGCGGGCATCAGGATCCTGCGCATGATTCAGGAAGAACGGCCGCCAGGCAAAATCGAACATGGAAACGAGGAGCATCATGAAGATGCCGAGCCGGTAGTTTGCCTGAAACACGCCAACCGCGGCATCCCCTTTCAGCGCGCCGAGGATCGGGCGGTTGATCACCTGCAGCATCATGCCGGCAATGCCCGCGGGCACAGTGGGGAGTCCAAACCGGAGAAGCGCCGGGAGGAGGTGCCGGGGCCAGGAGTACGCCAGCGATCTGATAAGCACGGGAATCAACAACGCCAGCGTACACGCCGAGGAAATCAGCCCGCTCAGGAATATGCCCTGCACGCCCATTCGGAACACGAACAGAAAGAGCACATTGCAGACCACATTCACAACAATGCCGGCGATCTTGGTAGCCGCAAACGCCCTGGCCTTCGATGCCATGCGAAGGGAGGCAAAAGGAACGATGGTCAACGCATCCAGGAGCAGAATCCCCGCGCTCATGAACACGATGCTTTCGTAATCCGGCGGTATCCCCGAGACTGCGGCAACCGGTCCGGCAAAAGCGATGAGCAGCCCCGAGAATGCGAGCGACGTCAGCGCTATGGAGAGAAACGGCGCCGTGAAGACCTGTTTGCGATCGCCGAGCTCCAGGGTGGAGACGTACTTCATGTACGCCCCTTCCATGCCGTACCCATAGACTACGTTGAGGAACGCGATGTATGCGTACGCGGTCGCAACGACGCCGAGGTTTTCAGCGGAGAGGACATGTGTGTAGAGGGGTGTGAGGAGAAACGTGAGAAAGCGGCCGAGGATCGTGCTGATCCCGTATATCGCGGTGTCCGAACCAAGCCGCTTGATCTTGTCAAGCATGCGGTGTCAATTCAAGAGAGATGTCAAGGGCATGGACCGAATGCGTGAGTGCTCCGACGGAGATGAGATCCACGCCGGTTTCTGCGACGGCGCGCACCGTATCCAGCGTGATCCCGCCCGAGGCCTCCACTTCAACCCGGTGATCGATGAGCGTCACCGCTTCGCGCATGGCTGGGACGGGGAAATTATCCAGCATGATCCGTGCGACGCCCCTGCAGCGAAGCGCCTCCTCCACCTGCGCCATTGAGCTGGTTTCGACTTCAATGGCCAGGTTCAGCTTCTTCTCAGACAGAGAGGTGCGGCACTGTGCGACGGCCTTCGTAATGCTTCCCGCGGCCGCGATATGGTTATCCTTGATGAGCACCATATCGTCCAGACCGAACCGGTGATTCATGCCGCCGCCCAGGCGCACCGCCCATTTGTCCAGGACCCGCAGTCCGGGCATGGTCTTCCGCGTATCGGTGATGCGCGCTGTTGTCCCGGCGATTGCATCCACGTACCGACGGGTCGATGTGGCAATGCCGCTCATGCGCTGCAGCAGATTCAAGGCCGTGCGCTCAGCCAGCAGAAGCCCCCGAACGGAGCCGGTGATGGCGGCAAGCACGTCGCCGGGTTTCACGGAAGCCCCGTCCTCAACGGTTGGGCCGAAGATCGCCCCGGGGTCGCAAGCGTGGAACACCATCGCGGCAACTTCGAGTCCCGCGACCACCCCCGAACCCTTGCAGGTGAGTTCCGCGACACCCCGGATGTTCTCGGCAAAGATGGAATCCGTGGTGATGTCCCCCATACCCGCGTCCTCGCGCAGGGCATCCTCGATGATACGTTCTATGCGGTCAGGGTTATCCACGGCGGTGTGCGTCCTCGACA
>JADLEA010000184.1 GCA_020846365.1 Bacteroidota bacterium | reverse complement strand
GAGGTGCGGTTCGACGGCCGAGACCTGCCCTCAGGAGTGTACTACTATACGCTGCGAGCTGGCGGCTTCGTCCAGACCCTCATGCTCGTCCTGGTCAAATAGGGTCCTGAGAGACATATTCATGAATCAAAAAGTGCCGTACCCGCCAAGATGACGGGAGTCTGTATTGAGATCCTTCCAACGCAAAGAGCCCGGTTTGCCCGGGCTCTTTGCTGTTGCTGAAGATTTGCGGCACTCGCTCCAGCGCGGATGCGTCCGGCTGCCGCCTCTTTGTCCTACCGCTTCTTCCTCTTCGCAGCTCCTTTCTTCGCAATCTTCCTGGCAACCTTCTTCGTCGCCTTCTTCGCCTTCTTCTTGAGCACCGCGGTCTTGCGGGCTTTGGCCTTCACGTATCCCGCCGGGGGCGGCATCGTGAGAGGCGGATCCGGATTCCAGGGGGGCGGTGGAGGCGGAGGCGGCGGAGGCAACGGCCGCGGAGCCAGTGCCGGCGGTGCGGTTATCCCCATGGCGACGATCACCGCATTGATGAGCTTGACGATGTGCTTCCCATCCATCACGACCTTTTTGTTCAGCATGTCCTTCAGCGCTTTGAGCTCCTCCGGAGACAGCTGCATCATCTGGGCCTCCAGGGCCTGTTCCGGACTGGCCAGAAGTCTTTCCAGGAACTCTTTGTTTCTGTAGGCCAGCCAAAGGACATCATTCATCGTTGCTTCCATAGAATGTTCCTTTCTGTTGAACCGTGATGTGTGAGTTTAGTGCCGGAGTTTCTGCAGCAGCTCGGCTATGCGTCGAGCATCTGCACTGGTGGAATCCCGGCGTTGTAGCTCCAGGTATGCCTCTGCTGCACGATTGGTGTCACCCGAGACAAGAAACATATCGGCCATTGCGCGCCTGTAGGACAAGGATTCCGGTGCGAGCGCGATGGCCGCCTCGTACCGCCCGCTGGCTTCCTCATAAAGACCCCAGCTCACGCTGGACTTCGCAAGCGAGGCAAGCGTGACAGCCGGCGGGATGCCGCGCTCCTGCTCCCGTGCGATGTAGGTGCGCTGATACCTCTTCGCCATGGCGGTGTCTCCGGCGGAGTCACAGAGGAGAACCAGGAGACTATAGATCTCCGGGAACACCGGCGTCATGACAAAGGACGACTCCAGCACCTCCCTGGCCTTCTGCTGTTCGTTCAATTGGATGTAACTTGCACCCAGCAGGTAGTACATTCGTGAGTACGGCCAGCGCATCTCGGATGCGGGACGAAGGAGCTGAAGCACTCCCGCATAATCGCCCCGCGCGTACACCAGGCGCGCAAGATTGTAGAGAAGGATGTTGTTGCCGGGCGAGAACGCGAGGGCAGCTCTGAGGTGCCGGATCTGCGCCGAGGTATCTGCCGCAACGCATGCCTCTGCCCACTGGATCATCGCCCGCTCGAAAGGCCGGGCCGATTCGCTCATGCCGGCAAGAACTGCCGTATGCAGCTTCGCCTCCGACACATCGTTGTTTTGCACCAGGTCGGAGACCAGCCAGACCCTCGGCGAAATGAACATGGAGTCGAGGGCGATTGCCTGCCGGAGATACTGTGTTGCATTTGTATCGCCGCGGTACTTGAAATCCGTTGCGGTAATGAACGCGTTCACTGCGGCAAGGTTCTGTTTCCGCGGCGGGAGCCAGGGCTTCAGATCCTGTTGTTCGGCGGCGGAGAGCACCTGCAACCGCACGAAATCCGTGATCTGGCGGCACAGGCTGTCAACGCCCCCCTCCAGATCGTCGCTCCCCTCGACGCCGACGGCTCCGGCATAGCGAACCTCTTCTGTGCTGAGACTGATGATGCGCATATGGAGGCGGTATCGCGGCGGCGCGCTGACGATCGTGCCGTCGATGATGAAGTGCGCTGCCGATTCCCGCGCAAGAGCGTACACGCTGCTCGCTTCCGCCGGCTTCCCGGTGCCAAAGGTGCTCTCCAGAATTCTGTTGAACGACGCCGGATCAAGGATGGCCATCCCCTCCGTCCCTGCAAGCCCCTGGAAAAAGAGCGTCTGAACGGTCTGCGGCCAGGAGGCAACGGACTGATCGCCGGTCTGGTTCCTGAATTCCAGAATCCCGAGCGACGTGACGCCGTCTTTCGATTCCGGTCCTTTCCGGAATTGCAGATAGCTCAGGACGAATGCGCCCACCGCAACGACGGCGAGGGCAATGCCGACCGCCCAACGCGGCATGTGCCTGGCGCGTCCGAGGATGTCCAGTCTTCTGACCGTGGGAGCTTCTTCGCCGAGTACGGAGAGTATTCTTTCCATGCTTGCCGGACGCCGGTCGGGTTGTCTGGCCAGACATTGCACGCAGAGCTGCTCGAGGACCTCCGGCACGCCGCCTCTGCATTGCGCGACATCCAGCGGTTCTTCATGCGCGATCGCATACATCATCGCCGCCGCCGAATCGCCGCGGAAGGGGAGGCGTTGTGTGAGCATCTCGAAGAGCACGACGCCAAGCGACCAGATGTCTGCACGACGGTCCACCGGTTCTCCCCGGAGCTGTTCGGGAGACATGTACGCCACGGTACCGAGCGTGGAGCCTTCACGCGTAATCGGGGTCTCGTCCAGGGGCTTGGCCAGCCCAAAGTCCAGGATCTTGACCACCCCTTCGGAGGTGACCATGACGTTGGCCGGCTTGATGTCCCGATGAACAATCCCGGCAGCGTGTGCCCTGGCAAGTCCGCGGGCGAGCTGCCGGAGAACGGAGGTGACTTCGGAGAACGGAAGAGCGCCTCTGCCGATCTTTTGCTTCAGCGTCTCCCCGTTGTAGAAATCCATGCAGATGAAGAGCCGGCCTTCTTCCGTCTGATCGATGTCGTGGATCGCGCAGATGTTCTCGTGCTGGAGGGCCGATGCAGCCTGCGCCTCACGGAAGAACCGTGACCGTGTCTCGGCATCGGGAATGAATTCGGGGGGGAGGAACTTCAGGGCTACGGTTCGCTTGAGGCGGGTGTCTTCGGCCTTATACACCACCCCCATCCCGCCGCCCCCGAGGTGCTCAAGGATCCTGTAATGGGCGACAACCCGGCCGATCATGAGGAGGATTCCGCAGTCCCAAATGATTATCCACTATCCATGCGCCATGGATAGTGGATAGTCATATGCGAAAGTCACGGCGATAATGTACTGCGGCGCAAGGCGAGAGTCAATCGCTTTCTCCACGTGCAGGTCACGGAGAACGAATGACTCCGCCGGGTGGATGCTACTTGGCCAGAACCATCCTGATGCACCTTGCGGATCCCCCCTGCTGCAACCGGCAGAGATAGACCCCGCTGGCAAGCGCCTCCGCGTGGAAATCCACGCTATACGAACCGGGCGTGAGGGCCTCCCGGACCAGCGTCGTCACCTCCCTGCCCAGCACGTCATGGACCGTAAGGGTGACAAATCCGGCTTCGGCAAGGGCAAAATCGATCCTGGTCTTCGGGTTGAAGGGGTTGGGATAGTTCTGGGCCAGAAGGAATGAGCCCGGGACTTCACCGTCCACCGTACGGACATCCGTGATCGTCGGCAACGTCCCCTCGTAATGCCACTTCTCTATCGACCAGCCGTACAGGCACGCCGCATAAACATCACCGTTCTGGTCAAAGCCGAGGTCGAACTGCGAGGTGTAGCCGGCGGCAATTCCCGGCGTCCTGCCGTCGGACTCGCGGAAGTACGAGTCGCCGCAATAGAGCCGGTTC
>JADLEA010000183.1 GCA_020846365.1 Bacteroidota bacterium | reverse complement strand
GTACAGAACATCTACAACAACAGGACCTCAGGGTCTGTCAGATGGAATGCGCGGGAGCAACGCGTCGAAATGGACGAAAGCTCCATCGGCATTCTCCCGTCCATCGGGATCAGCGCAGAACTATGAAAACGGAATGAAGAACGTGAATACCATAGCCATCATCGGGTCCGGGTTCGGAGGGCTGGCGGAAGGCGTGCGCCTGCAGGCCCGGGGCTTCAAGGTCACCATTTTCGAGAAACGCGGGCAGGTCGGTGGGCGGGCGTATCAACTCGTGAAGAACGGCTACACGTTTGACATGGGTCCCTCACTGGTTACAGCCCCCTTCATCATTGAGGACGTGTTCAAGGCCGCGGGGAAGTCCATGAAGGACTACCTCTCGCTTGTTCCCCTCGATCCGTATTACCGGATCTACTATCACGACGGGACGTTCCTGGACTACACGAGCGATCCCGGCCGGATGAAGGAGCAAACTGCCCGGTTCAATCCCAAAGACTCCCGCAACTATGACCGGTTTTTCGAGGACGTCAAGCCCATCTACGATGCCGTGATCACGGAAGGATTGGGTGGCACGCCGTTTCTGACGTGGAAGTCGTTTCTGTCCTTTGCTCCCCGGGCACTCCGTCTCGGCGGATTGCGCCCGGTGTACAATTTCGTCAGCAGGTATTTCCAGGATGAACGCGTTCGTTTTGCATTCTCGTTTCACCCGCTCTTCATCGGCGGCTCGCCCTTCCGGGCGCCGAGCATCTATACGATGATCCCTTACCTGGAACGCGAGGCCGGAGTCTGGTTCTCCATGGGGGGGATGTATAATGTGGTGCGGGCGATCGAACGGGTCTTCCGGGAGCTGGGCGGTACGGTGTACACCAATGCTGAAGTGCAGGAAATCCTTGTGGAGAATGGACGTGCCGTCGGGGTGCGTGTCGGCGGGGAACGACACGCCGCTGATGCCGTGGTATCGAACGGCGATGTCCCGTGGGTCTACAAGAACCTGCTGCATGCAGAGCATCGGGGCCAGCGCTGGTCGGACCGGGCCATCGACCGCCTCCACATGTCCATGAGCTGCTATCTCCTCTATGTGGGAGTGAAGCGGCAGTATCCCCAGCTCAAGCATCACACTTTGATCCTCAGCAGACGGTACCGGGAACTGGTCCGTGATATTTTTGACCGCAAGATTCTCCCGGAAGATTTCTCCCTCTACCTTCACGTGCCGACCCGCACGGATCCCTCGATGGCGCCCGCGGGCTGCGAGAGCATGTATGTGCTCGTGCCGGTGCCTCACCTGGGAGAGAACATTGACTGGAAGACGACGGCCGGACCATTCCGCGACCGCATCCTGGAATTCCTGGAGAAGGACTTCGGTCTTGAGGATCTCCGCCAGAACATCGAAGTGCTGGAGATGTTCACCCCCGAGGATTTCCAGAAGCATTTGAATGCGCACCTGGGCAATGCCTTCAGTATCGAACCCCGGTTGACGCAAAGCGCGTACTTCCGTCCCCACAACAGGAGTGAAGTGGTGCAAGGCCTGTATTTCGTCGGAGCGGGCACGCACCCCGGAGGCGGTGTCCCGGGTGTGCTGCTGGGTGCAGAAGCGACGGAGAAATGCGTCCTCGAAGATTTCAGAATCCAGAACCAGCGCACCCAAGGAGCTCACGTATGATGCCCAAGGTAGACCGGGACACAACAGCAACGATTCGGCAGGTGCACGTCAAGACGTTTGACGACGCCCGGGTGGTGACCCGCCGCTATGCGAAAACGTTCTACTTTGCGTCGTTCGCGCTGCCTCCCGAAAAGCGGCTGGCATCATATGCGCTCTACTCCTTCTGTCGCACTGTGGACAATATCGTCGACGAGGCACAGGACAAGGAGCATGCGCGCATGCTCATCGCAGAGATGCGCCGCTCGCTGGAGAGCATCTTTGATCCGGATCAGGCCGAGCCGCGGTGGGCGGCGCTGCAACAGACTGTCCTTCTCCACGGAATTCGCAAGGAGTACTTCCTGGATCTTCTGGATGGGGTGGAGATGGATTTGACAGGTGTCCGGTTTGAGAGCTTCCGCGAGCTGCACAGGTATTGCTATCACGTGGCATCGGTAGTAGGGCTCATGATGACGAGAATCCTCCGGCCTGATTCAGCCGCGGCATTGTCCTACGCCAAGGATCTGGGTACTGCCATGCAATTGACGAATATCCTTCGCGACATCGGCGAGGATTTCGCATCGGGCCGGGTATACCTGCCGAGGCAGGAAATGCACGAATGGGGAATCTCCGATGAGGATCTGCAGAGAGGGGTAGTGACTCCGGCCTTCCGGTCGTTCATGCGCTTCCAGATAGCACGCGCCCGGGAATTCTACGTCCTGGCTGAGCCCGGAATCGAGATGCTTCCCAACGATGGATCACGGTACTGCGTGCGGTTGATGAGCGTTCTGTACAAGCGTATCCTGAATGCCATCGAGGCCAATGACTATGACGTCTTCTCGCGTCGGGCGCACGTGCCGTTTGCGGCAAAACTCCGGCTTGCCGCCGCGCTCCCGTTTCAACGTCAAGAGAGCCCGTATTTCCTCCTGAAAGACATGAGGCGGGGAGGCATGCGGAATGAAGCTGATCGCCACAAACGTCGGGCGTCACATGCTGTTCCATCGATCTGATGTCACAGGAGAGGATCCACATCATGCATGATCCCGCACTCGTTCTGGACTGGGAGCATCGTCTGCGAAGCGACGTGGATTGGGAAATTGCTACGGCCCTGGGACAGGTCGCTGCCCCCGCGCTAAGAGAGGCCATGTTGGACTCCACCGTCGGCGGCAAGCGGATTCGACCCCTCCTGACCATCCTTGCGTGTGTGGCTGCAGGGGGGCGGATTCAGGATGCACTCCCGGCGGCCGCCGCGCTCGAACTGCTCCATGCCTCATCGCTGGTCCATGATGACATCATGGACAACGCCGACCTCCGCCGGGGGGCGCCGGCCATTCATAAGAAGTACGGGGTTGCCATGGGCATCCTGGCGGGCGATGCGTTGATCGCCGCGGCGTACCGCGTCCTCCAAAATTCGCCTCCGGAACGTATGGGACCCATTCTCTCGACGTTTTCAAATTGCTTTCTTGCCCTGTGCGAAGGTCAGAGCGCAGACATTGAGACGCCGGGGGATGTGACAGCCGAGTCTTCCCAGCACCGGTGGATGGTGGAACGGAAGACAGCACGCCTCGTTGAGGCATGCACGAGAATCGGAGCTCTCGCCGGATCCGGGGACCGGCATGTTGTGGATGCTCTCGGCAGATACGGCTTCCAGCTAGGCCTGGCGTACCAGGCCGTGGATGATGTTCTGGATGCCACTGGTGATGAGGCGACGACGGGCAAATCTGTCGGTCTGGATGCCCGGAACGGACGGCGCACCTATCTCACGCTGGCATATCCCTCCGCCGATGTGCATGCGGAAGCGCGGTTGATCATCACCCACCATACGGCGGAGGCCATGTCGGCCCTCGATGCACTGCAGCCCTCGGAGGCCCGCGATCGGCTGGCGAACATTGCTCTTGCACTACTCCGGCGGCGTTCGTGACTGCCAGGGCAACTCCGCGAAAGCACCCCAGAGCACTCGTGTGGTTGCGAAGGGCGATGCGGGTGGAAGACAATGCGGCGCTCTGGCATGCAGTTCGGGAGGCGCAGGAGGTCGTTCCCATCCTTGTCCTGAGCAAGAACCCCTCATACAATGCAGACACCCCTCGTCGTCGATTCGTGCGACGGGCGATAACGGAACTCGATGCACAACTCCGCGACCGCGGCACCCGGTTGCACATCCGGTTCGGAGACCCGGAACGCGAGATTCCTGCCGCGGCGGAGGCCTATGGAGCCGGGGCAGTATACGCTGCGCGCATCTACGATGAGCCGGGGGTGCAACGGGACGCAAGGATACAGCGCGCACTCCAACAAACCGGCAAGGAACTTCACCTTGTGAAAGATCGCGTCATGAGGGAGAGCCATGAGGTCCTCACGGCTCAGGGAGATCCCTATAAGGTCTTCACGCCGTTCAAACGGCGGTGGCTCGCCCTGAGCGAGGAAGTCGCCCGGCCGTTTCCGGATGCAGGTACCATGACGGCCGTTACCCCGGTTGCCGGTTCTGTCACCGTTGACAAACTCGGAAACCCGGGCTACGCGTTGCACTGGGTTGGTGATGAGGCGCCCGGAAAACGACTTGCGCGCTTCCTCAGAACCTCATTGGCCTTTTATGACATCAGACGGGATCTCCCCGCAGCGGATGGCACCTCAAAGCTTTCACATCACCTCGCGCTCGGAACGTTGTCTCCCCGTCGCGTGTATTGGGAGGCAATGGACCTTCAGCGCTCCCGGGGAAGGAGCGTGCGCCCGGCCGTGGAAATGTTCATTTCGGAATTGCTCTGGCGGGAGTTCTACTACCACATACTGACGGCATTCCCGTTTGTACTGAAGTCTTCGTTCAGGGAAGAGTTCCGTGCCATCCCGTGGCGTCGCTCAACGTTGGCATTTGAACGATGGAAAGACGGTATGACGGGCTACCCCATCGTCGATGCCGGCATGCGTCAGCTGAATGAGGAAGGATGGATGCACAACAGGGTCAGAATGGTTGTCGCCTCGTTCCTCACCAAAGACCTGCATGTGAGCTGGCAGTGGGGGGAAAGGTACTTCATGGACCGTCTCATCGACCTGGATCTTGCCTCGAACAACGGAGGGTGGCAATGGGTGGCCGGAACCGGCACCGATGCGGCCCCGTGGTTCCGCATCTTCAATCCGGCGATGCAGGGGAAGAAGTTCGACCCTGAGGGAGCGTACGTGCGGCGGTACGTGCCCGAACTTGCCCGTGTCCCTGCCAGGATGATCCATGAGCCCTGGTTGATGTCGCAACAGGATCAGGAGGCCTTTCGTTGCGTGCTCGGCAGGCACTATCCGAAAAAACTTGTGGAACACGCGGAGGCGCGTGAGTTGACCCGCAAGATGTATGCACGACCGGCATGACATCCGTCCATTACCGGGGCCGGCGCGATGCACCCGGAAAACATCCTTTCACCATCAGCAGATGAATCTATGATCCGCTCGCTTGTCATTGTACTCATCTCCTTTGCCGCAATGGAGTTCGTCTCGTACCTTGCGCACAGGTTTGTCTATCACAAACTGCTCTGGATTCTGCACAAGAGCCATCACACACCGAGGAACGGGCCGTTTGAATGGAATGACGTCTTCCCGCTGTTCTTCGCCTC
>JADLEA010000182.1 GCA_020846365.1 Bacteroidota bacterium | reverse complement strand
TTCACCGCCCCCGGATCCTGCTGCTCCCGGAGGCTGCGCCAGTACTTCTCATCATTCATGGGACGGCTGCCTCGGGTTTGTGCGTGAAACGGCTTCCGGATGCGGGCGTACCGAGATCGGCTTCCGGGTTCCGGCCGATGCGCCTTCCGCCACATGCCGCAACAGGTGACCGGCACTGAAACCGGCCGCCACTGCTGCGCCCAGCCGGGCAAAAAACGAACGCCGGCGCATGGTGGGACGCGTGTTCTCAGGGTGTGACGATGTCATCCTCTTCTCCTACCGGTGACAGGCACTGCAGTTTTCGGGACCGCGCTTGATGTTTTCGACTGATGCCAGGCGCTCCGGCGCGTTGCGGTGGCAATCCAGGCAGGCCGCCATCGTGAACGTAGACACCTGCGCGACGACATCCATGTTCTCCACCGCGCCATGGCAGTTCGCGCAGTCAATCCCCTTGTTGACGTGCGCACTGTGATTGAAATAAGCATAGTCGGGCACGCGGTGCACCCTCTTCCAGGGAAGCGCCTTCCCCTCTTCGAAGAAGCGCGTGAGCTTGATGATCTCGGGACGGTTTTTGCGCGCGACGGCATGACAGTTCATGCACGTTGCCACGGGAGGAATCGTGGCATGCGGCGAGGAGGTGACCGCCGTGTGGCAGTACTTGCAGTCGATCCCCATCGTGCCGGCGTGCAGCTTGTGCGAAAAGGCGATCGGCTGTTCGGGCGCGTATCCTACGCCGTCCCGCTCAGCGCGCGAGAGATAATACGTTCCGATGAATGATCCGATAGCCACAAAGGCTACAAGCGGAAGGCGGATCTTCAGGGTGTAGTCCAGAAGCGACTTCTTCATAAGCACTCATCGACAGGTGAAGCAAGTGGGAGCCGGGCACACTCCCGCGGAAGGCCTTGCGGCCGGAGGCACACACAGTAAGAGGGGTCAACACGTTGCAAGGAACACAAGACGAAATACTCGACAGGATCGTGCCGGCAATAAGTATTGCACAGATGTTACGAAACTTTGGACTTGAATGCAACGGCTTTTTTGCCGATATTCGGCCACCATGTCATGGATAGACTACACCCAGCTTCCCCCTTCCGTCGGGGGATACAGTTCACTCTTCTTTGACTTCCTCGCGAATGCCGACGGTGCCCGTCCGTTTTACCGGCTGAACTTCCGCGAGAACAGCTCCTTCGAATCCGTCCTGCGCGAGCAGCAGGAGCGGCGGCGCGACAGGGTTGCGCTGACGACGGTGCTTCGTGAACAGAATCAGACCTACCTGGCCTCGAAGAAAACGCTCGAGCACATCGCTGCGCTGGAAAACCCCGCGACCTTCGCCGTCGTCACGGGACAGCAGGTGGGCATCTTCGGTGGACCGCTCTACACCATCCTCAAGACGCTCACAACCATCCGGTTAGCGCAACGGCTGAAGGAAAAGTATCCCCTCTTTTCCTTCGTGCCTGTCTTCTGGTTGGAAGGCGAGGATCACGATTTCGCGGAGATGCATCACGCGCAGGTGCTGGATAACTCCGGCGGGGTTGCGCGCATCGAGTATCTCCCGGGCGGCAGCCTGCCGGACCGGAACCCCGGGCCGGTCGGCGAGTTCAGATTCGACGCCGCCATCGAGACAACCCTTGCCGGTCTGAAGACCGCCCTCCAGGAGACCGAGTTCACCTCCCCGCTCCTGGAATCCCTCCGGGCCTGCTACAGCGCGGGCACGTCGTTCAATGAGGCGTTCGCCCGATGGCTGAACAAGCTCTTCCCCGATGACGGGATAGTGTTCATCTCCGCAAACAACCCGGCGCTGAAGAAACTCCTCTCACCTCTCTTCCTTCGCGAGGTCACGGAGTATCCCGCCTCCTCGCAAATCGTGATCGGGCAGAGCGCAGAGCTGGAAAAGACCTACCATGCGCAGGTCAAGCCCAAATCGGTGAACCTGTTCCTCTTTCACAAAGGGGGCCGGTACCCGATTGAACCGCGCGAGCATGACTTCAGTCTCCGCGGCACACGGCATTTTCTCGAGCCGGACGAGCTTGCTCGGATTGCCACCGAAACCCCCGAAGAGCTGAGTCCCAACGTGATCCTCCGCCCCCTCGCGCAGGACACGCTGCTTCCCACCATTGCGTATGTTGCCGGGCCGTCCGAGATCGCATACCACGCGCAGCTCGCGCCGCTCTACGGACACTTCGGCATCCCGCAACCCCTGCTCTTCCCCCGTGCAAGCGTGACGGTAGTCGAAGAACGCGTGCAGCGTGCGCTGGAAAAGTACGGGCTTCGCCTGGAGGACCTCTTCGGAGACCAATCTGTTCTTACGAACCGCGTGATGGAACAGATTTCGGAGGTGAAGCTGGACGACCTCTTCCAGCGAACGACCAAGGGCATCCACGGGTTGCTAACGGAGCTCAGGTTCGGATTGAAGGAGCTGGATCCGACGTTGCTGGGAGCGCTGGAGAATGCGACGTCCAAGATCGACATCAATCTGGGCGTGTTGAAGGAGAAGAGCATCGCGGCGCAGAAGAGGCGGAACGAGACGGCGGTGAGGCAGATTGAGAGGTCGGTGGGATCGGTCCTGCCCGGCGGGGTTCTTCAGGAACGGCAGTTGAGCGTGGTCTATTTCCTGAACAAATACGGCCCCGACTTCATGAAGTGGCTTTCAGGCGAAGTGGATATCACCGGCTTCAAGCACCAGGTCCTTTCCCTGTAGCCGTCCGGGCACGCACGCGCCGACACGTCCGCGGTGCATTTGCCCGTCCCGCACGGCAACGTCCGCAGAAACGGCTTGTGTTTCCGGGCCGGGCACAAAGAAACAGGGGCGCAAAGAACTTTCTGCGCCCCTGTTCAATTTACCACAACTTCACATCCCCTCTTCCGGCGGATCGTTAGTGTTCGTGCTTGCGTTCGCCGCCTCGGCGGTCGTGAGGCCTCCGGTCGCTGTGCGGCCTGTCGCCGCCTTCGCGCTGTGGGGGCCGCTCGTAGGGCTGGTCGGGCAGCAGCACGGCCTTCCGGCTGAGCTTCCACCGTCCCTGATCGTCCTTGTCCACGATCTTGACATCGAACACGTCGCCCACCTTCACGACATCTCCCGGCGAAGCCACGCGCTTGACATCCAGTTGTGAAACGTGCACAAGCCCTTCCTTGCCGGGAAGGAACTCCACGAACACGCCGAAGTCCATGATCTTCTTCACGGTCGCCGAGTAGATCTTCCCGACCTCCGGGACCTCGGTGATGCGGCTGATTGCGCTGATCGCTTTGTCGGCCGCGTCCTTGGACGTCGCCGCAACCACGACCGATCCGTCGTCTTCGATGTTGATTTCGGCGCCGCTGTCGGCCACGATCTTGCGGATGTTCTTGCCGCCCGGCCCGATCACCGCACCGATCATGTCCACGGGGATCATGAGTGTTGTGAGGCGGGGAGCGAACGGCGAGAGATCTGCGCGCGGCTCGGCGATGGCTTCCGCCATCTTGCCCAGGATGTGCATACGCCCTTCCCGGGCCTGCGCGAGCGCATCCCGCATGATCGCCATCGAAATCCCGCGGATCTTGATGTCCATCTGGCAGGCGGTGATACCGTCTTTCGTGCCCGCGACCTTGAAGTCCATGTCGCCGAGGTGATCCTCGTTGCCGAGGATGTCGCTCAGGATCGCCACGCGGTCCTGTTCTTTCACGAGGCCCATCGCGATGCCCGCGACCGGCTTCTTGAGCGGCGCACCGCCGTCCAGAAGCGCCAGGGTCGCCGCGCACACGGTTGCCATGGAGGAGGACCCGTTGGATTCCAGGATATCGGAGACAAGCCGGACGGTATACGGGAAGGCCTTCTCATCCGGCATCATGATCTTGATCGATCGTTCAGCCAGATTCCCATGGCCGATCTCCCGGCGTCCGGTAGTTCCCAGGCGTCCCACTTCCCCGACCGAGAAGGGGGGGAAGTTGTAGTGGAGCATGAACCGCTTGGAATACTCGGGAAGGAGGCCGTCGATGATCTGCTCGTCCAGTTTTGTACCGAGGGTAAGGGTGGTGATGCTCTGCGTTTCGCCACGCTGGAAGAGCGCCGAACCGTGCGTGCGGGGGAGCACGCCGATCTCGATGGTGATGGGTCTGATGTCGCGCAGGCCGCGGCCGTCGAGACGCTTGCCGTGGGCGAGGATCATCTCGCGCATGGCATTGTACTCCATGTCATGGAGCAGCGTTTTAATCGTTCCCTGAGCATCGGGGTATTTCTCTGCCAGCGCCTGGAGCACCTCTTTCTGCAGATCCGCGGTCTTCAGCGCCCGCTCCTCTTTGAGCAGCGGGGTCGCCGCAAGCGTGCGGATGCGTTCGCCGGCGAGTTGTTCCACTTCGGCTTTGAGCGCAGGATCCCCCGCGGTGTCCGGTGCGGTGCGTTTCGGTTTCCCGACTTCCTTCGCGAGCGCGCTCTGGATGGCGCACATCTGGCGGATGTAGCCGTGTGCGAACTCCAGCGCATCCACCATTTCCTGTTCGGAGATCTCGTGCGCCTCGCCTTCCACCATGACGATGGAGTCATCCGTGCCTGCGACCGTGATGTCCATGTCGCTGGTCTGCAGCTGGGTGAAGGTCGGGTTGATGATGAGCTCTCCGTTGATGCGTCCGACGCGCACTTCCCCGATGGGTCCCTCGAAGGGGATGTCGGAGATCATGAGGGCTGCGGATGCCGCCACGGCACCCAGCAGGTCGCCGTCGTGTTCCTGGTCGGACGAATAGACCGTGACGATGACCTGTGTTTCGCACTGGTACCAATCCGGGAACATCGGACGGATCGGGCGGTCGATAATCCTGGCCGAGAGGATTTCCTTTTCCGACGGGCGTGCTTCGCGTTTGAAGAAGCCGCCGGGGATCTTGCCGGCGGATGCCGCCTTCTCGCGGTACTCCACCTGCAGGGGGAAGTAGTCCATTCCCGGCATGGGTTCTTCCTTCGCCACCACGGTGGCGAGCACCATGGTATCGCCGAAGCGGGCCATTACTGCGCCATGCGCCTGCTTCGCGAAGCGCCCGGTTTCGAGGGAAAAGACTTTGCCCCCGAGTTCAATCTCTTTTGTGACTTTCATGCGTTCTGCTTCTTTCTGGTCTCTCTCGACCCTGGGTGACTTACTTGCGTAACTGCAGTTCCTCGATGATCTTCCGGTAGCGGTCGATGTTCTTCTCGCGGAGATAATCGAGCAAGCGGCGCCGTTTGCCGACCATCTTCAGCAAGCCGACGCGTGAGTGATGATCCTTGGGAAATTTCTCAAAGTGCGGGGTAAGGTCATTGATCCGCGCCGTCAGCAAGGCAACCTGGACCTCAGGGGCGCCGGTATCGGTTGCTGACTTTCCGTACTTCTTCACAATTTCGGCCTTCATTTCCGTTGTAACGGCCATTCTGTTACTCCTTGCTTTGTGTTGGTGAATATGACAATGATGAAATCAGGTCGCGCGCGCGGTCGCGGTCTTTGCCGATCTGCTCGATGAGCTCCGTGATGGAGCCGAACTTCCGCTCATCGCGCAGCCGCCGCAGGAACGTGACGGTCACGCTCTCCCCGTAGATGTCGGTTGAAAAATCCAGTATGTGCACCTCCAGCACCAGGTTCACGCCCGCGCTGACCGTCGGCCGCACGCCGACGTTCATGATGCCGTAGCGTTGCGTGCCGGCGACCTGAACGCTCACAAGGTAGACACCGTTTCCGGGGATCTGCTTGCGTGCCGCGAGGGGCTTGAGATTGGCTGTCGGGAAACCGATCGTTCTTCCCCTCCGGTCTCCGTCCACCACCGTCGCCTCCAGCCGGTACGGATAGCCCAGCATTCTTTCCGCGCGTTCCACTTCCCCGCCCGACAGCGCCTTGCGGATGCGCGTGCTGCTGATCGGTTCCCCGTCAATGGTGAGGGGATGCACGGCAAACACCGAGAAATCCAGTTCTCTCCCCAGCGCCACCAGGTCGGCGGTGCCTGCTTCCCGGTCGCGGCCGAACGTGTGGTCATACCCCACGACCACTTCGCTCACGCCCACGAGCCGCTCCACGTACTCCGTGTAAAACTCGCGCGCGCTCTTCCTGGAGAACTCATAGGTGAACGGTATCACCAGCAGCGTGTCAATCTGAAGGCCGGAGAAGAGCCGGATGCGCTCATCGAGTGTGGAGAGAAGTTGGACCGCTCCCCGCGCCGACGCCACGACTTCTTTGGGATGAGGGTCGAAGGTGATGACGACGCTTCGGCCTTCCCGCATTTTTGCGCGGTGCACGACTTCCCGGATGATCTCCCGGTGCGCCAGGTGGACGCCGTCGAAGGTCCCCACCGTGACGACCGAGTTCTTCTCCCGCCTCAATTGCTCTAAAGAACGGACAACATTCATGCAGTTCGCAGGGCCAGGGCCCGTTCTACGTGTTGTGGAACACTCTGTGCATCTTCAACGCGGTACGGTCCGATGCGCGTCCGCCGGAGCGCGGTCATGGTGGCACCGCACCCCAGCCGCTCGCCGATGTCGTGAACGAGCGTGCGGATGTAGGTCCCCTTGGAACAGACCACGCTGAACGCAACATCCGGAAGGTCCATCCGGCCGGGCTGGATGGAAACGATCTGCACTTCCCGGGAAGGGCGTTCGACTTCCATTCCTTTGCGAGCAAGCGTGTAGAGCCGTTTCCCGCCGACCTTGACGGCGGACCACATCGGGGGGACCTGCTGAACGGCGCCGACGAATTCTCCCATCACCCTGAGGACCTGCTCCTCGCTGATGCCATCAATGCCGGACGCTTCCGTCACTTCCGTTTCCATGTCGAAGCTGGGGGTGCGAATGCCCAGCCGCATCTCCGCCGCATACTCCTTTTCCAGCCCCATGAAGCTGTCGATGTCTTTCCGCTTCCGCCCGGTGCAGAGAATCAGCAAACCCGTGGCGCCCGGGTCCAGGGTTCCGGCATGGCCCATCTTCAGACCGCCGTATGCGCGCCGGAGCTTGTTCACCACGTCGAACGAGGTCCACCCTGCCGGCTTGTCCACCAACAGCACTTCGCCCTCATCCGGTCGCATGTCACCTCCCGTTGCCATCATCTCCGTTCCCGGCACCTTCGTTCCCGGCGTCTTCCCGTCCGCCTTCCGTATTCCCGCCCCCCTTCGCGTCGTCCTGCTTGTGAATCTCGTTGATCAGGGTGTTAATGCGGTGCACCCGGTCCATGGTTGTGTCGTGGTAGAATTGCAGCTCCGGCACATACCGCAGCCGCAGCTTCGAACCCACGATTCCGCGCAGGTGAGGGCGTTCGCGCTCCAGCATCGCCATGGTCTTCTTCTGCACTTCCGGGTTGCCCATGATGCTGAAGTATACTTTGGCAATGCGTAGGTCGCGCGTAACGCTGACATCCGTGACCGTGATGAACCCGTACGACGGGTCGCTGTAGTCGCGGACCAGCACCGCACCCAGCTCCTCTTTCAACAACGAGGCGACGCGTTCCGTGCGTATCGACATCTCAGAGCTTCCGTTTGCTTTCGACGATCTTGAAGGCCTCGATGGTGTCGCCCACCTTCACGTCGTTGAAGTTCTCGAGCCCGATACCGCATTCGAACCCTGCCTCTACGTCGCGGACGTCCTCTTTGAACCTCTTGAGGGAGCTGATGGTTCCTTCGAACACCTGAATGCCGTCGCGCACCAGCCGCACGCGGTTGTTGCGCGAGATCTTGCCGTCCTGCACATAGCAGCCGGCAATGAGACCCACCTTGGGCACCTTGAACACATCCCGGACATCCACCGTGGCCACGATCTCCTCCTTCTTCTCCGGAGAGAGCATCCCTTCCAGGGCCTTGTGGATGTCGTCGATGGCGTCGTAGATGATGTTGTACGTCCGGATGTCCACCTTCTCCTTTTCGGCCAGGCGGCGCGCGTTGAGGTTCGGGCGGACCCGGAACCCTATGATGACCGCGTGGGATGCCGTAGCGAGAATGATGTCCGATTCGGAGATCGTGCCGACGCCGCTGTGAATGACGTTCAGCTTCACTTCCTTGTGCTGGATTTTCATAAGCGAATCCGCGAGCGCTTCCACGGAGCCGTCCACGTCTCCCTTCACGATCACCCCCAGCTCCTTGACCTCTCCGTCCTTGATCTGGCGGGAGATGTCGTCGAGCGTGGTGAGGTGAATCTGACGGAAATCCTGCTCGCGTTTCAGTTGCTGGCGGCGGAGGGAGATTTCCCGGGCGACCCGGTCGGAGTCCACGACGATGAACGTATCGCCTGCCTGGGGGAATCCGTCCAGACCGGTCAACTGCACCGGGGTTGACGGGCCCGCCACTTCGACGCGGTTCCCGCGCTCGTCGAACATGGCGCGCACTTTTCCGCTATAGATGCCGGCGATAAACGGATCGCCCACTCTGAGCGTGCCCTTCTGCACAAGGACCGTGGCGGTGATGCCCTTCCCCTTGTCCAGCTGCGCTTCCACGATGGTGCCCGCTGCGAGCCGGTCCGGGTTGGCCTTCATGTCCAGCACTTCCGATTCCAGCACGATCTTCTCAAGCAACAGGTCCACGTTCTTGCCGGTCCGCGCGGAGAGTTCCACGCATTGATACTTCCCGCCCCACTCCTCGACCAGCACGTTCTTCTCGGCAAGCTGTTGCCGGATCCGGTCCACGTTTGCGTCGGCCTTGTCGATCTTGTTGATCGCGATGATGATCGGCACCGATGCGGCCTGCGCATGACTGATCGCCTCGAGGGTCTGGGGCATGACGCTGTCGTCTGCAGCGACTACCAGGACCACGATGTCCGTGATCTGCGCACCGCGCGCACGCATGGCCGTGAAGGCCTCATGGCCCGGCGTGTCCAGGAACGTTATCTTCTGTCCGCTGGCCGAGGTGACTTCGTACGCGCCGATGTGCTGTGTGATGCCTCCCGCTTCGCCCGCAACGACGTTGGAGCGGCGAATGTAGTCCAGCAGGGATGTATTGCCGTGGTCCACGTGTCCCATGATGGTCACCACGGGCGGGCGGCGGCGAAGGGTTTCCGGTTCGTCCACAGTCTCCGGAAGGTCCCCCTCTTCTTCCACGCCGGACGCAAAGGTCACCTGGAATCCGAACTCATCGGCGACCAGCATGATCGTGTCTTTGTCCAGGCGCTGGTTGATGGAGACCATGATGCCCAGCTCCATGCACTTCTTGATGACCTCGGACACGTTCACGTGCATGAGGTTGGCGAGGTCGTTCACCGACACGAACTCCGTTACCCGGAGAATGCCCTGTTCCCTGAGCGCTTCTTCCTGAAGCCGGGCCTCCTCCTCTTCGCGTTCCTTCCGTTTCCGTTTCTTGAAGGCCGTGCGGCCGCTGACCGGCGTATCGTCCATGGCCGCAAAGGTGCGGCGGATGGCTTCCTGCACCTCGGTCTGATTGACCTCCTTGTGGCGCAGCTTCTTTTTCTTCTTCTTCTTCCGGTCGGCTTCTTCGGTCTCGGGTGCTTTCGTCTCGACGACCTCGTCTTTGACCCGTTTCTTGACCTTCTTCTTTTTCTTGTGATCGTCGGATTCGACGGGTGCTGCTGCGCCCGGTGCTCCGGCGCCGCCCTTTGCAGCTTTTCCGGGAGCTGGCTTCTTCGGAGCCAGGTCCATCTTGCCTTTGATCGTCAGGCCGATCTTCCCGCGACGGTCTTTCTGGATGTCCAGGGGCGAGCGGGTTTCCGGACCTTTCTTTCCCTTTTTGCCCTCGGCCGGCTTGGCTGCCGGTTGTTCAACGGCCGGCTCTTCCTCGACCTCTTCCGCTGCAGGAGGTTGTGCTGCGGCCGTAGGGACAACAATAGCCGGTTCCGTTCCCGCAGGGGCTTCCGCCGCGACTTCTGCTTCATGTGCAGGTTCTTCTCCGACGGCGGGTGCCTCCGTGATCTCTTCCGCTTTGGCGGCTTCCACAGGAGCGACTTCCGGAGCCGCCTCTGCCGCAACCGCTGCCTCTTCCGCCACGGCCTCTTCCGCAACCTCTTCCTCGGCGGCAGCTTTGCCGGCGGCTTCCGCGACAGGCGGGATCGGTTTGCCCGCCAGCTCCGCCTGCTCCTCCACCGCCTTGCGCTCCGCGCGCTTCTTGCTCTCGCGAATCTCCTGGATCTTCCGCTGGTGTTTCTCCGCAACATCCTTATCCTTCTTGAAATGGATCAGGATGTCGC
>JADLEA010000181.1 GCA_020846365.1 Bacteroidota bacterium | reverse complement strand
GCGCGAGAACTCGGGGCGGAAATCGTGACGACCGCGGATGAGGATATTGTCGAGGGTATCCTGCGTGTTGCGCGGGAGCAACAGGCGACACAGATTCTCATCGGAAAGACAACGCATCGTCTGCCGTTTGCCGCCGGGCTCGTTGACAAGCTGATCGAGCGAAGCGGCGAACTGGATATCTACGTTGTGGGTGGGGAAGACTCGCCGGAGACTTCACGCCGACGCTACCGCTTTCCGGAGATTCACTCCGGGATTCAGCAGTATCTGATCTCGGTCGCCATTGTCCTGGCAATCTCCCTGGCTCTTGTCCCTCTACGGCCGGCGCTCGGATACCAGACCATCTCCCTGATCCTCCTGCTGACCGTTGTCTTGTTGCCGCTCAAACTCGGCGCCGGACCGGTGTTGTTGGCGGCTGTTCTCAGTGCGATCATCTGGGACTTCTTCTTCATCCCGCCCCAAATGACGTTTGCCATCGATCACCTGCACGACGTCATGATGTTCGGCCTCTACTTCTGTGTGGCTGCAGTCACCGGCGTGCTCACCGCGCGCATCCGCGCGAAAGAACGGGCGGTACGCGTCCGGGAACAACATGCATCGGCGCTCTACGGACTCACGAAGGATCTGTCTGTTGCGCGTTCGCTGGACGAGGTTGTCCGGGCAGCGGTGGAGAGCATCAAGAAGTACTTTCAGTCAGACGCGGTGGTGCTGCTGAGCCAAACCGACGGCGACATCTTCACGGAAGCGCATCCGGCCAGCACTTTCATCATCGACCAGCGAGACTTCGGAGTGGCCGCATGGGTGTACTGGAATGAGAAGGACGCGGGCCGATTCACCGACACGCTGCCTTCAACACGTGCCACGTTCTACCCCCTCTCCGGCCCCCGCTATCCGCTCGGGGTCGTGGGGGTGCATGATCCATCGGGCAAGCGGCTTACCGCGGACCAGGAAGCTCTTCTCCGGAGTTTTCTGGGACAGATCTCCTCTGCTATTGAGCGGGAACAACTTCACGATCTTGCACGAAAGACACTGGTTGTTGCGGAGTCGGAACGGCTCTACAAGACATTGTTCGATTCCCTCTCGCACGAATTCCGGACCCCGGTGGCGGCGATTCTGGGAGCAACCGACCAGCTTCAGCAGGAACGGCAATTCGCTGATGGCCCCAATGCAGAGATTGTGAAAGATATGCATGATGCAGCAACGCGCCTGAACCATCTGGTCCAGAATCTGCTGGACATGACACGTCTCGAGTCGGGGCTGCTGAAGATCAAGCGAGACTGGTGTGACGTTGGGGACCTCGTCGGAACGGCGGTCCGCAAGGTGGAGGATCTGCTTCGCAACTACAGAATGACGATCCAGGTTGCGGAGTCCTTGCCCCTCATCAGGGCAGACCAGGGGTTGCTCGAGCAAGCCCTGGTCAATATCCTCCACAACGTTTCGGTCCATGCCATCGGCGCTACCGAAGTCACCATCTCCGCAAATGTCGATCAGGACGATTGCGTCCTCGTGGTATCGGACAACGGTCAGGGAATACCCCCGGCGGAGTTGGAAAAGGTGTTCGGGAAATTCTATCGCGGCCAGGGGGCCAAACGCGGCGGCACCGGGTTGGGTCTTTCCATCGCGCAGGGCATCGTACTTGCCCACGGAGGCACGCTCTGGTGTGCCAACCGTTCCGGCGGCGGCGCACAGTTCATCCTCCGGCTCCCCTTGGGCTCACCTCCACCATCCGTGGCATTGACATGAGCGTACACATCCATCCCGCCACGATCCTCGTCATCGATGACGAAGTCCAGATACGCCGGCTCCTTCGGCGTATTCTCGAAGAAGAAGGGCACAAGGTGGTGCTGGCGGACACCGGCAACGAGGGGCTGACACATGCCGGAACCGACAGGCCTGATGTCATCGTCCTGGATCTCGGGCTGCCGGACATGGATGGGCTCGAGGTGCTCAGGATTCTGCGGTCCCGGTCCTCTATTCCCATCCTGATTCTCTCCGTGCGCGAAGCAGAAGAGACAATAGTCGGTGCGCTCGACGGAGGAGCGGACGACTACCTCACAAAGCCGTTCCGCACCGGCGAGCTGTTGGCGAGAATTCGTGCCCTGCTCCGCCATCGGGTATCCGGGGTGGAAGATCAGGTGTTCACCACCGGGGATCTCACCGTCGACCTGTCCTCCCGGAGCGTGACTGTTCGCGGGGAGGCGGTGAAGCTCACGCCGACGGAATACGCACTTCTCGAGCTCTTTGTCAGAAATCCGGGCAAAGTGCTGACCCACGGCTTCCTGCTACGGGAGGTCTGGGGGCCTACCTACGCCGAAGAGACGCAATACCTCAGGGTATTTGTCGGTCAGCTTCGGAAGCGGATAGAGCGGGATCCCACAACGCCTCACATCCTTGTGACGGAGGCGGGCGTGGGGTATCGGCTGGTATGCTAGAGTCGAGGCGGATCGTCCGCTCCCGAAACTTTTCCCACCCCTCTACAGTTTCTATCTGCAGTATCGCCTATCGTCCGCACGTCGAACCGGCGACCGGGAACCCGCGGTTTTCACGATAGTGATCGTTGACGTTGTCGATTTCCCTCCATACCGAACGACAATAAGGGGAAGCTGGAAGCGGAGGAGGCAGACTACGCCCCTCGTTCTGCACATGAATACGCTGGAGGGACTCTGGCTTTGCAGGGCGCGGAACATTTTCACCGATCCTGCGTACACTGAGACTTCACTATAAGAGAGAGGGAGGAGAGAAACATTGAGTCAGAGCGACAGTGCATCACAGACCCAGTTGTACCGTTCGGACGTGAAGCCCTTCATCGACGGCATACACGGACGTGTGCTCATGCCGGATGACGCAGGGTACGACAAAGCGCGCGCCTTGTTCTATTCGTGGATTGACCGGAAGCCGGCAATCATTGTCAGGGCCGCGGACGCAGACGATGTGGCTCGTGCGATCACGTTTGCGCGCGAGCAGGGAATCGAGCTGGCCGTTCGCAGCGGCGGCCACAGCATCGCCGGCCACAGCACATCGGAGGGGGGGATCGTGCTTGATGTTTCAGAAATGCGCGCGATGGAGATCGACGCGGCAGCACGCACAACCTGGGCTGGTAGTGGAATAACCGCGGGAGAGTACACAAACGCCGCAGCGGCATACGGCCTCGCGACCGGATTCGGTGACACAGGTTCGGTGGGAGTCGGAGGGATCACTCTCGGCGGCGGCGTGGGTTTTCTGGTACGTAAGTACGGCATGACCATTGATGAGCTTTTGGCCGCGGATATCGTCACCGCAAATGGCCAGCTTCTGCGGACTGACGAGAAGAACCACCCGGATCTCTTCTGGGCAATCCGGGGAGGGGGCGGCAACTTCGGGGTCGCCACGCGCCTCAAGTTCCGGCTCCGGGAAGTCGACCGGATCCTGGGCGGGATCCTGATGCTGCCTGCGACTCCCGACGTACTCGTGTCGTTTCTGGATGAGGCGGAAGCGGCGCCTGAAGAGCTCTCCGTCATCGCCAATGTGATGAGCGCGCCTCCGATGCCCTTCATTCCTGCCGAACATCACGGCAAGATCATCGTGATGGCCATGATGGTGTATGCCGGAGCCATCGAAGCGGGGGAACGCGTTCTCGCACCGTTCCGGAAGCTCGCAAAGCCGATCGCGGACATGCTCAGACCGATGAAGTACCCCGAGATGTACCAGGGAGAAGGACAGCACCCCGTCGCGGCTTCGGTTCGGTCCTTGTTCATCGATGCTGTGGACCGGAGCGTCGCGGAAACGGTCCTCGGTCACCTGCAGGCCTCAACTGCATCCATGGCGGTGTCACAAATCAGGGTGCTTGGAGGCGCAATGGCGCGCGTGTCTGCCGATGCGACCGCATTTGCTCACCGCGACCGGCGAATGATGGTGAACGTCGCGGCCTTGTATGAGCGACGCGATGAATCAGCAACGCATGACGCCTGGGTCACCCGCCTTGCGGGAGCACTCCAGGGTAACGACCGGAGTGTCTATGTCAATTTCCTGGGCGATGAGGGATCCGCAAGGGTGCGAGACGCGTATCCGGGGGCGACCTGGGATCGACTCTGCGCGATCAAGAAGCGCTACGATCCGGACAATTTCTTCCGGAGCAACCAGAACATTCTGCCTTCGGAGGGGAATGGCTCACGGTAAGTAGCCGTGGTTCATCCCCGGGGAGTGGAACCGGTCCGCTGATACCTCAGAGGGAATTTGTCTGGCGGCCCGGGTGCCGTCCGGACGCCTAGCCCGAAGGGACCAGCTCCTTTTCCAATCTTTCAGGGGATATCACTTTTTCGGTGTGCGTCGTATGCTATAATGGGGGAGTTGGGGTGCACCAATCCTGAAAGGCAAAGGCCCATGGGAATGTCGCAGTTGGAAGGAAGAACAGGTCCTGTTGGTACAGCCCTTTCCGGTGGAATTCGCGAACTGGATCTGACGCTTGTCCGTCCCACGAACTACACCGATGATGGCTATCCCATCAGGGTCCGCGTCGGCATCATTCGCAGCAACACGCTGACGCAGATGGGTGCCCTTGCGCGGGATCTTGTCAGCTATCCATTCTTTCGAGACCTCCCGGTCAAGGTGCGCCTGATTGACGAGGCGATTCAGAGAGTGCCCGTCAAGGACATCATCAAGCGATCCAGGGTACCGGGCGTGAAGTCCATGGTCATGATCGTGGGGGCGCAAACGAATCAATACCCTCGGGCCCAGGACATCGCGTCGTGGTTTCTGCCCCACAAGATTCCGGTCCTGATAGGCGGATTCCACGTGAGCGGCATGCTGGCCATGGTCGGTCTGACGGCCGACCTCCGGGCTGCGCTCTGCCGGGGAATCATTCTGGTTGCAGGAGAGGTGGAGGGTGAGCGTCTCCCATCGATCGTGGAAGATGTGCTCAGGGGGCAAGCCCGGCCGCTCTACAACTTCCTGAATCCAACCCCCGATCTCCTCAACCTGCCGACCCCAAGGCTCACCAAAGCAGACCTCAAAGGCTTTGCCTCTCCGTACAGCACCATCGACACGGGACGGGGATGCGTCTTCACATGCGAGTTCTGCACCATCATCAATGTGCAGGGTCGCACGATGCGGTGCCGCGAACCGGAGCAGGTTGTCGAGTTTGTCCGGCGGAACTACCGTGAGGTAGGCGTGGAACACAGTTTCTTCACGGATGACAACATCGCCCGGAACCCGCGATGGCGCGAGCTCTTTGCGGGATTGATCCGGTTGCGCGAGGAAGAGGGCATACCGTTCACCTTCATGATGCAGAGCGACCTCGCTGCAAGGAAGATCCCTCCGGGGGATTTCTTCGTCCTTGCTGCCCGGGCGGGCTGCAACCAGGTCTTCTTCGGGGTCGAGAGCGTGAACCGCGACAACCTCCGATCCCAGGGGAAATTCCAGAACAGGGTCTCTGAATACAATGACCTTGTGGATCACCTGCATGGGCTCGGCATCGTGTGCCACGCCGGGTATATCCTCGGTCTTCCTTTCGACACGAAAGCCAGCATCAAAGAGGATGTTGCGCAGCTTCAGCAGATCGGATTTGACTCCGCGTCATTCTACATCCTGACGCCGCTCCCTGCTCAGTGGATCACCAGCGATGGTGGCGGGAGCGCCGGTGGATGGCGGATGACTTCAACACGTACGATTCGGCCCACGTCGCGGTCGCGCCGGACCGGATGGCTCCGGAGGAATTGAAAGAATCGTTTCACGAGGCCTGGGACCAATTCTATTCGATCGAACACATGGTGAAGGTGTTGAAAACCTGGCGTCATGATTGGTCGGCCTACTGGAACCGGCTCTTTTTCTTCGCCGCGTATTTGTATGCCTCGAGAATCGAGCGGCTCCATCCGATGAACTGCGGCTTCTGGACACAGCGGGATCGAAACGACCGGCGGTCGGGCTTTGAGCGCGAGGCGTTCATTCCGTTCTGGTGGAAACGCTTCACGACTGTCTCGCAACGCGTGTGGGGAATTGTGAAGCTCTTCCTTCAACTCGAGGAAGTGTGGCTTCGGAGCCGGCCGAAGACCAAGGCGGAAGATGCGCTCCATGATCTGATTGCGAATACCAGTCAAGGCGTTCACGATTGGCGTGAATTGAGGGCGAGGGAACTCGTCGCCCTGTATACGAAGCTCCGCGACGACATACCCGAGATTACCGTTCCGTCCGTCATCCGCGTCTGGCTCTCGAAGCATAATCCCCTGGCCCGGGCGTACTCCAGGGCGTATGCCCAGCGGATCTGGCGGCAGTGGTACCGCCATCTCTGGAATCCGTACAGGTGGATAGAGGTGTGGGTGTTTGAATGGGTGAACGGAGCGCGATTCCTCTCACAGCTTCTCGTCAGGGGGAGGTAGGGCGATTCTACGGACTTGCTCGTAGGCGGGAAGGGCAAGCAGTTACGTGCCTCAAAATACGCGGCGACGGAACCCGGATGGGCCGGCAGGTGTTATAGTTGGGCTGGATAAACAGCACCACAATTGGTAGTGTACTTACCGAGACATCAAACAATCACTCGTTCTCACACCGATCACCATCTCATAGGAGAACTCCGATGAGTGAGGAAAGCAAGTGCCCCGTCACCGGGCACGCTGGCATGGCCTCCGCCGGCAGAGGCACATCAAATCGCGACTGGTGGCCCAATCAGCTGAACCTTGGCATCCTTCATCAGCACGCGCCGGCATCCAATCCGATGGGCAAAGACTTCAATTACGCTGAGGAATTCAAGAAGCTCGATCTGATTGCCCTGAAAAAGGATCTGTACAAGCTCATGACCGACTCGCAGGAGTGGTGGCCCGCCGACTGGGGTCACTACGGCGGATTGTTCATCCGAATGTCCTGGCACAGTGCCGGCACCTACCGCACGTCCGATGGCCGTGGGGGCGGTGGTACCGGCAATCAGCGTTTTTCCCCGGTCAATAGCTGGCCTGACAACGTCAATCTGGACAAGGCACGCCGGCTTCTCTGGCCTATCAAGCAGAAATACGGGAACAAGATCTCCTGGGCGGATCTGTTGATTCTGGCCGGCAACTGTGCGTTGGAATCCATGGGCTTCAAAACGTTTGGTTTCGGCGGTGGCAGGGAGGATATCTGGCAGCCGGAAGAGGACATCTACTGGGGCAGCGAAACGACCTGGTTGGGTGACAAGCGGTATACCGGCGACCGTGAGCTTGAGAACCCTCTGGCCGCGGTGCAGATGGGACTGATCTATGTGAACCCCGAAGGTCCGAACGGCAAACCCGATCCTGTGGCGTCAGGCCG
>JADLEA010000180.1 GCA_020846365.1 Bacteroidota bacterium | reverse complement strand
GCGTCGGTACGGCGCACCGCCTGCTGCAGCTTCGGTATGGTCGATGGGTTGATCTGGTGTCGTTCACCGTTCACGCGGTACTGATAATTGCCGCCCAGATCCAGATCGGGCGTGTAGAGCAGGACGTTGCGGAAGCCATGCTCGTGCTTCATCGCCGCCTCGCGGGCAAGCACTTCCAGTCCGACACCGCCGATGCGGGAAGAGGTTCCCGTGAAGTAGCGCTCGACGACTTCGTTGCTCAGGCCCAGAGCTTCAAATACCTGAGCGCCCCGGTAGCTCTGCAGCGTGGAGATCCCCATCTTGGACATGGTCTTGAGCAGTCCTTTGCGGAGCGCCTTTTTATAGCGCGCCAGCGCGGTGTCGAATGTGATGCCGTCGGGCAGCATGGACCTGCCCGCGAGATCTTCCAGTGTCTCGATGACGAGATAGGGATTCACCGCGCTCGCACCATAGCCGATAAGCAGACAGAAGTGATGGACTTCGCGCGGCTCGCCCGACTCAACGACGAGCGCAACCTGGGTACGCGTCTTCTCGCGCACGAGATGATTGTGCACGGCCGTGAGCGCGAGGAGGCTCGGGATCGGAGCGTACTCCTGATCGATTCCGCGATCCGAAAGGATGATGATCGTGTAGCCCGATTGAATCGCCAGCGACGCCCGGCGGCAAAGCCCGTCCAGCGCCCGCTCCAGCTCCTTCGCGCCCCCCTCCACCCTGAAGAGCATGGGAAGCATGGTCGCCAGGAAATCCCCCTGGGACACGCGGCGCATCTTCTCCAGGTCGCGGTTCGTGAGAATCGGATCTTCGAGCTTGAGCGTGTGGCAGTTCTCCGGGGTCTCGTCGAGGATGTTGCGCTCCGTCCCGATGTAGCTCGTGAGCGACATCACCAGGGCCTCCCGGAGCGAGTCGATGGGAGGATTGGTGACCTGAGCGAAGAGCTGCCGGAAGTAATGAAAGAGCGTTTGCGGTTTGTCCGAAAGACATGCCGGCGGGGTGTCGGTGCCCATGGAGCCCACCGGTTCCTCGCCGTTCGTTGCCATCGGACTGATAATCATGCGGAGGTCTTCTTCGGTATAGCCGAACACCCGCTGTCTTTGCACGATATCCTGGGGATTGAAACCGAACGTGCGCGGAGGATCGGGCAGGTCCTCGATCCGGATCTGACGTTCCCGTATCCACTGGCCATAGGGTTGGCGACCGGCCAGCCGCTCCTTGAGCTCTTCGTCAGGAATGATCCGCTTCTCCGTCAAATCTGCCAGAAGCATTCTCCCGGGTTCCAGGCATCCTTTCGTCGTGACATCGGCAGGATCGACAGGCAACACGCCGGTCTCCGACGCCATGATCAGAACGTTGTGTTTGGTCACGATGTATCGTGCGGGACGAAGTCCGTTTCTGTCCAGCGTCGCTCCGATCCGGCGGCCGTCGGTGAATGCTACTGCGGCGGGCCCGTCCCAGGGTTCCATCAGGGAGGCGTGGTATTCATAGAACGCGCGCTTCTCCGCGCTCATCGTTTCATCTGCGTCCCACGCTTCAGGAATCAACATCGCCATGACATGGGGAAGAGAGCGGCCGCCCAGGAGGAGCAACTCGACGGCGTTGTCCAGCGCAGCGGAGTCACTTCCTCCGGGCTGGATGACGGGAACAATGCGGCTGATCGCATCCCCGAATGCGGGAGATCTGAGGACGGATTGGCGCGCGTGCATCCAGTTCATGTTGCCGCGAATCGTGTTGATCTCGCCGTTGTGGCAGACATAGCGAAACGGATGGGCGAGTTGCCAGCTCGGAAACGTATTGGTGGAGAAGCGCTGGTGGACAAGGCAGAGCGCGCTCTCCGCCAGCGGGTCGGAGAGGTCCGTGTAGAACCGGGAGATCTGAGGCGCCAGCAGGAGTCCCTTGTACACGATGGTCCATGACGACAGGGAGGGAACGTAGAAGAACTGTTTGTCGCGAATGTCGGAGCCCGCGATCTCCGCCTCGGCGCGCTTGCGGATGACGAAGAGCCGCCGGTCCAGCTCATCCCGGTCCATCCCCTCCGCCTTGCGGATGAAGATCTGCTCGATGTAGGGCTGAGATGCGCGCGCGGTACGGCCGATGGCATCTCCCTCTACGGGCGTGTCCCGCCACCCGATCACGCTGAGGCCTTCTTCCTGCACGATGCGGTCGAGAATTCCCTGGCACTGAAATCGCGGTTGGGGCTCCACGGGGAGAAAGATCATGCCCACGCCGTACTCACCCTCGGGGGGGAGCGAGAAGCCAAGCCGTTCGCATTCGCGGGAAAAGAGGGCGTGGGGGATCTGTATCGTCACGCCGGCACCGTCTCCCGTATCGGGATCACACCCGCATGCACCCCGGTGGGTGAGGTTCACGAGGATCTGAATCCCCTTCGTGATGGTGTCGTGATCCTTTGCGCCATCCAGGTTCACGATGAACCCGATGCCGCAGGCATCATGTTCCGTGCGGGGATCGTAGAGAGGAAACTCGTCGAATGCCGGGTTGTCATGCATAGATCGACCTATCGGATCGTTGAACACGCTGCCCTATCCGAGGCGAACTCTGCTTGACCTTACTTTCTGGTGGAATCTGATGCGCGGTGTGGGCGTCGCTGGCCTCGGTCGTCCATCAGCTGCGAATAATTCGCTGTAGGACGGGGATGAGGCAAATCGTCGACGCAAGAATCATGAGGATCTGTACGACCGGACGTAGGGATCCGGCGGGGATACGGAAGCCGGCCGGGGCCTGATGGGCGCTATGTGAATCCGGAAGCACGGAAGTTGTTCAAGGATGACTCTTTTCAATATACTGGAAAAACGCGTGTTGTCAAGAGTTTTTCTCCGGTCTTGACAGTAGGTCGAAAAGTCGGTAGTATTGGACTGTCTTTTTTCGAACTGCTCTTTCACGTACGGGCCGGTCCCCGATTCGGATCGCCAGATGTTCAACAAGGCACGAGGTTCACCATGCCCCGCACCCGACTTGCACTGCTCGCTTCGCTGTTTGTCCCTGCGGCAATTCTGTGTACGCTGCTACCCGGATGCAAGAGTGATTCCGATTCCTCCACAGGCCCCGGCGGCACCATCACGGTCACCGGAAAGGTCATCGGCGTCGGCCTGCAACCGCTTGCCAACTCCCCCGTTGTCATCAAGGGGTTGCCGGCCACGACCACCAATGCGAGCGGCTCGTTCACCATCAGCGGCGTCACCGTCCCCTACGACCTCACCGTCGCAGTCAGCGCCACGAAGCTGGGCATCACTTATCGTGGCCTGACCCGCACCGATCCCACCGTCATCAATTTTCTCTCGTCAGGACCGACCGCGAACTCGGCTTCGATCAGCGGGACGATCTCCGGCGGCGCGGGATATCCCGAACCGGCCACACGGACCAGCAGCGTTGTGCTTTCCTCTGCCGAGGCAAACGCAACCACATCGCCCAACAGCGCCACCGGGGCGTACTCGATGACGGCCAACTGGGATGGGGCCGCGACGATCACCACCACACTTCACGCACTCCAGTGGGATAAAACCGCGTCCGGAATGCCTGCGGCGTACAACGGCTACGCGTCGAAGACCGGCCTGACCGTTACCGCAGGTGGAACATTCGCATCCCAGAACATCGCGTTGACCGCCGTAAGTGCACAGACCATTTCCGGAACCGTGACCGTGCCCGCTGCGCTCGGGCTCTCATCGAAGTCGATGACGCTGCAGTTCACCCCCAAGGGCGCCATGCCTCTCGGCACCGAGACCGGCGCATCGACCGCATTCACCTACGTGGTGCCAATGATCACCGGCACGACTCTTTCGGTCTCAGCCCTTGCAAGTGGTGCCGCCGGCACCAGCGGGGCAACCGACGCGGGTGTCGCACCGGGCACCACCAACATTGCCATCACCCTTCTCGAACCGTCCACGCAGAGTCTCCCTGTGAACGCCGCGACCGGCGTGACAACGACCACGCCCTTCACCTGGACGACTGTTCCGAATGCAATTTACATCCTGCTGCTTAATGGTCCCGCCGGGCAGCCGGACTATCTCGTCGTGACATCCTCGACGACAACCACCATTCCGGATCTCGCCGATCTCGGACTGGGTTTGCCGGCGGGGCAGTCGTACAGCTGGAATATCATTACCTTCGGCCCATTCGCGAGCCTGGATGCGGCTTCGGGCCAAACAGGATTCATACTCCAGAACGCCGATTTCAACCAGACGACATCGGCCAGCCGGAGTTTCACCACCGCGCCGTAGGTTCCCGTACGGCCGGATGAACGACAACGACACGGGCAGAGCGCCCGCACCTGCTCTGCCCGCGCAGCACTTGTGCAGAAGGATTCCGCGAGAGCGATCTGTGCGCCGGAACCAGATATCATCACCATCATAACCCCATACTCACAATACAGGTAGGCCCGATGAACAATCCTCCCCGTGCTGTTTCCCTGCTCGTGCGTCCCGCCCTGGTACTGTTCGCGGCAGCCCTTGTCATCGGCTGCAGCAGCGATTCCGATTCCCCCTCTGGCACCGGCACGGTCATCACCGTGACCGGCAAGGTGATCGACGAATCCAGCCAGCCGATTCCCAACACACCGGTAGTCATTACCGGCCATCCGGCCACGTCGACCGATGCCAACGGCAGTTTCACCGTCACAGGCGTCACGACGCCGTACGACGTCACGGCAATTCTGAGCGCGAACAAGATCGCCATCGTCTACAAGGGCGTCACGCGCAGCGATCCTGTGCTCTATTTCACGGGGGCAACGCTGCTGACGCCGAACACCATCAGCATCAGCGGGACCGTCTCGGGAGGCGCCGGCTATCCTCTGCCAGTGAACCACAGCAACCGGTTGTTTGTGGTTTCCCCCGAAGTATTCCGCTCAACGTCGCCCAATGCCGCCACGGGTGCGTATTCCACCTCGACGGGATGGGTCGGGGCAACCACCATCAACGCGACGCTCCATGCTCTCCAGTGGGAGACTTCAGGCGGCCTGCCTCTCACCTATAAGGGATACGGCACGAAGACAAACGTCGCCCTGACAGCGGGTGGGACGTTCGCAAACCAGGATGTGGCCCTTTCTGCTGCCACGCAATCCACCGTGGCCGGGACCGTTACCCTTGCCGCCGGGCTCACCCTGACAAGCAAGTCCATTTCGCTCGCATTCAACAACCTGGGGTCCACGAATCTCGGTTCCGATGGCACCTCGGCGACAGCGTTCAATTTCGCCGTTCCCAACATCACAGGGGCGACCATCGTCGTCAATGCTCAAGCATCGGGGGGAGCGCTCGGCAGTTCGATGACGACGCTCAGGACCACACCGGGGGCGAGCGGACTCACCATCACGTTGAATGCGCCCCCCCAACCCAGTCTCCCGGTGAACGCAGCAACGGGCATCACGACGGCATCACAGTTCTCATGGACGCCGCTCGCCGGCGGCATCTATATCCTCGTGCTGACGGGAGCAGGCACGGAGCCCGACTACTTTGTCGTCACGACCGGCACTACTGCACAGATTCCGGATCTTGCAGCCCAGGGATTGGGACTTGGGGCCAGCAAGTCCTATGCATGGCAGGTCTACTCGTTTGGTCCGTTCGGGGATATGAACGCGGCCACCGGCCCTAACGGTCTGGTGTCGGCGCTGACGCTGGAGGGATGGAGGACGACCTCGGGGAGCCGGGCGTTCACGACGGCACCGTAGGAGTCTGCTGTTCAAGCTGCACCTGAATCGGCAACACCACGGTATCGTGTCTGGCCCATTGCCGGATCATGACGAGTGCCCCATCGGAGAGGATCATCCCTTTCCGGAGGAGGATCTGGCCATCCTCGGTGACGATATCGTTCAACAGGAGCGCGCCTGTCTGCAGTTCGTCGAGGGAGTGGACTGTGGACATGGCGCTCGGTTGCGAGGCGCTTTTGCCTTCGAGCAGGGTCCGGATAATCGAAACGTCGTACTTCTCGGGGTGGCGTGCCATTTGTTCCAGGACCGCCCTTCCCCGGAAGTGCCTGGTGCTTTGCCGGTCGAGATCAATGAGCACGTGAAGGATTCTTGCGCCGAGGGGTATCTCCACGCCTGCCACCACATCCTCGGCAGGCGGGCCTGAGCCGTCATAGTCCTTTTGTTGGAGCCGGATGATACGCGCTACGCCTTCAAACCTCGGAATCTCTTTGAGCATATCCGATGCCAGGAGGTTGTGCGTGGTGGCGTGAGGAAAGCGCTCAATGCTCGACAGCCCGTGTTTGGTCAACCCGACGAGAATCCAGGCGGGAAGCGCGGCGATGCCCAGATTGAAGAGATCGAACGCGCGAAGGGCTTCCCAACGCTCCAGGCTGCCCACGTTGGGGAGCATGGCGAGAACGGTCTTGCCTGCCCGGCGTATCCGGTCGACCTGCGCCGCCGCCTCGGGATTGACGTGACCCACCAGATCGCTCAAGATGCGCGTGGATCCCGCAAGCGTCCCCTGTAACAACTCCTTCATCGCTTCGTTTCTGGTCTTCAATTCTTCCAGCAGGTGGGTGTTGTGGCTTTCCAGATTGTGAGCGCGGACGCCTTCCCTGACCAGTTCGCGAAGGGTTCTGTCTTCCCACGGTTTCGATATATAGCGCTGGATCCCGCCGTCGTTGATAGCGCGTATGGTGCTTTCGTGATCGGCAAACCCGGTCACGAGGACGCGCATCGTGTGGGGATGGGTCTTCGCAACGTGTTCCAGAACGGCCACGCCATCCATGCCGGGCATGCGCAGGTCCGAGAACACCATCGCAAAGGGACCTTCGCGCTGAAGAACCGTCTCGATTTCCTGCGGCGCGTGTAACGTGGTCACCTCGACGTGCTCTCGCCGCAGAAGTGATGAGAACGCGGCGAGCAGGGGCTCCTCATCATCCACATAGAGCACACGGTTGTTCGCGACAAACTCATTCATGGCGTCTCTCACCTTGTTGCGATGGCGGAGGGCAGGTTCGCCCTCCAGGTTTCGATGACAGGGTGCAGCGCGGGCGACGGATCCATGACATACGGACCTCCGGCGAGAGCGTCGGCCACCTGCATCACCGTCAGGAGGTCATCGCTTCCGGAGCTGCGATGGTGTCTGGCCACCAAATCCACGAAGGACTCAGGGAGATTCCAGTACCGGAGCAACGCGGCGCCGATCTCGTCATGCGGAACCCCGAACGCGCGCCTGTCGGCGTCCAGAAGCCCCATGTCCGTGGTCTGCAGGAGATCGAGGAATCGTCTGAATCGTTCCGGATCGGTACGCACGCGGACAACGAGGCCGATATCCTGCAGGAGCGCCGCCACGTACGCGGAACGTTTTCCGTGGAGGTCCAGCCATTCGTCTGCGATCGCTTTGGCGATGCTGGCGCGCGCGATAGCTCCATGCCAGAGTTGGTCCACCTTTTCTGCCGCCCACGCATCATTGCTCCCCCCCACGTGTTGAAAAGCCTCGATCACCATCACGAGGTTCTCCACATAGCCGGTCCCGATGAACTGCACGGCCTCGCGCACGGTGGTAACGGGTTTGCGGGCGGAGTAGTAGACGGAGTTGGCCACCTGAAGGAGTTTTGCGACCACAGGCGGGTTCTTCTCGATCTCCGCGACCAGGACCTGAACCGGGACATCCGGGCGGGCGAGCGTGGCGCACAGCTTCTGGTGGAGATGTGGAGCCGCAGGAAGCGACTCCACGCCTCCGAAGATGTCTCTCAGCCGCTGATACTCTGAAAGCCGCAGTTGCCGCACGGTCCGCGCCAGAAGGGACTTGAGCTCCGTGTCGTCCCACGGCTTCATGACGTAGTGCTGTGCCAGTCCCTTTGCCAGGGAGTTCAGGATAACCTCCTTATCCTCATACCCGCTCACCATGATGCGCGCCGCATTCGGACAGAATCCGCCGGCCCTGTTCAGAAACTCAATGCCCGACATTTCCGGCATGCGCAAATCGCACATGATAACGTCCACGACGTCTTCCTGTATCAATGTGAGCGCACTGGTGGCGCTGGTGAAGTGATGTATACGGTAGCCTTCGCGGCGAAGCATGCTCCGTAGCGCCGAGACCACTCCCTCTTCGTCATCAAGCACCAGAATCGATGCGGGCTTCTCTACCGCGGCCCGGCTCATTGGTCCCCCCATGTCACGCATCGTTTTCCTCTCCGGAGACTTCCGGCTGTTGGATCGGCAAACGCACAGTGAACACCGACCCTTTGCCGCGTTCGCTCCGAACGCTTAGAGTCCCGTTGTGTTTTTTCATGATTGTCGTTGATATCCAAAGCCCCAACCCCGTCCCCTTCCCCACGGCTTTTGTCGTAAAGAACGGATCGAAAATACGATTGAGATTCTCGGGGGGAATGCCGTGCCCTGTGTCTTCCACCTCCAGGAGCACATGCTCGTTTTCGGGACGGGTTCGGAGGGTGATCGTTCCGCACTCCTCAATTGCATGCGCCGCATTCGGACAGTCTCCTCCGGCCTTGTTCAGAAACTCAATGCCCGACATTTCCGGCATGCGCAAATCGCACATGATGACATCAACGACGTCTTCCTGAAGCAATGCGAGCGCACTGGCAGCGCTGGTGAAGTGATGTATGCGGTAGCCCTCGCGGCGAAGCATGCTACGCAGCGCCGAGACTACACCTTCTTCGTCATCGAGCACCAGAATCGATGCGGGCTTCTCTATCGCGGCCCGGCTCATTGGTCCCCCCATATCACGCATCG
>JADLEA010000179.1 GCA_020846365.1 Bacteroidota bacterium | reverse complement strand
TTCAGGAGATGAAGACCTACAGAAAGGTGCGCTTCGATCAGCACCGGATCGCGATGGATGTGGAAGGTTTCGAGTTCGAGCGGTCGGCCACGAGCGCGTTCACCAGGGGGGACCGGGAGCTCAGCGCACCCGCCATGATGAAGGTCGTGGACAGTCTCGGGGCTCTCCTCTCCCGCCAGCAGGAGGAGGTGCGCACCATGATGAAGAAAGAGATGGAAGGGGCGGTCCGCGGGGAATGGCTGCGGAGCGTTTCGGCTGACGGGATGACGTTGGCACCGGATGCCGCCAGCGCCCTGATCAAGGCCCGCACGGTCGCGGCGAACCTGGCCACGGCCGACTTCCGCAGTGATGCTCTGGAGAAACAGGTCAACCAGTACTGGGTCGAGATCCACAAGAAGTACGCGATGCCAGTCGCATGCATTGTGTTCGTGCTCGTCGGCGCGCCGATCGGCATCATGTCGCGCAAGGGCGGATTCGGCATTGCGGCGACCCTCAGCCTCGGGTTCTTCATCGTCTACTGGGCGTTCCTGATCGGCGGGGAGAAACTCGCAGACCGCGCCATCCTCTCTCCGTTCTGGGGCATGTGGGGAGCCAACATCCTCATCGGCGCTGTGGGAATCTATCTGACCTTCCGTGTCGGGCGCGAGGCCATTCTCATCAACTGGTCCCTGCTCGAGCGCCTGATCCCCCGCCGGTGGCGCACCGTACTCCCAGATGACCCGACCACTTCGTCGCCGGCGGCATGAAACAGATCGACCGCTATATCATCAGGCAGTTCCTTACCACCGCCATCTTCTCGCTCGCTGCGGTGCTCGTCGTCTTCATCGTGATCGATGTCTTCGAGAAGCTGGACGATTTCATCGACAAACAGGCCGGACCGGATATTATTGTCCTCTATTATCTCTACTTCATGCCGGAGATCATCAAGCTCATCATCCCCGTTGCGATGCTCCTCGCGAGTCTTTTCGTCACCGCCCGCCTCTCCGCACAGGGCGAGTGGACCGCCTTCAAGTCCAGCGGGATCAGCCTCTACCGGCTCCTGGCTCCCTATCTCTTTGTGGCAATCCTGGTAAGCGCGATATCGGTCTACTTCAACGGATGGATCGTTCCGGCGGCAAACAAGAAGAAGTTCACCATTGAACGCGTCTACCTGCACAAAGACATCGTCAACGCATCGGGGGCCAACATCTATGTGCAGGACAGTCCCACGCGGATTCTCTCGCTCGGGTACTTCGACGACACGCGCAACATCGCCTCGCGTGTCAGCATCCAGGATTTCAGCATCATGGACCCTACCACGATGGTGGAACGCGTGGATGCGGTGACGATGGTATGGGATTCCGCCTCCCATCAGTGGATGCTGAACAACGGAACCCGGCGGTGGTTTGCCAACGGCCGCGAGCGTATCGATGAGTTCGCCGTGCAACCTGCAGGAACGCTCCACTTCAACCCGGAGGACCTCCGGAAGAAGCAGCAGAAGCCGGACGAGATGAGCTACTACGATCTGAAGGAGTTCATCGGGAATCAGCAGAGGGCGGGGCAGGATGTCGCGCGATGGCAGGTGGACTTCTACAGCAAGATCTCGTTTCCGTTTGCTTCGGTGATCGTGGTCCTCTTCGGGGTGCCCTTCTCCTCCATCCGCAGGCGAGGTGGCGTCAGCGTTCAGCTCGGCGTCAGCCTGCTCATTTGTTTCGTCTACCTGATCTTCATGAAGGTAAGCCAGGTCTTCGGGTACAACGGCGACGTGAATCCGTTGCTCACGGCGTGGTCGGCAAACATACTCTTTCTGGCGGCCGCCGTAGTTGTGATGCTGAAGGTGCCGAAGTAGGGGGCTACAGTGCGTAGCTCAGCTTGAAGACCGTCATCGTCGTGTATCCGTCCGCTGCGGGAAGCATCCGCATCCCCAACGACGCCTGCGCGCGATTGTACAAGCTTGCCGACCACGCCGCATCCGCGGCGCTCAGGAGATGATTCAACAGCGCAATGGTAACCCAGCGCGATGCATTCGTATAGTAGTCGTTCGCCTTCCCCCGCTCACCCGAGTAGTACAGGAAGTTTGGCGTCAGGGGATCCCCGTAGCTGAATGTCGGCGGCGAATCATCCCACCCCTGATTGAATTGCGGATACTTCCCGATGAGCTCGAAATACTGCTGCTCCCCGTACGGGGGAAGGGTGTGCGAGTAGTATCCCGCGATGTCCCGCTCCAGTCGGTTCAGCTCGGCCCAATTGACCTGACTCCAGGGACGGTCGAATTCGCCCATCCCTTCGGTCCCCGGTATCCGCCAGTTGTAGGTGGTCCCGGGTTTCAGGGTTTCGGCATACTTGGCGTATTTCACCACGCTCCAGTGCTTGTTGGCAAAGTCCTGGAAGCTGTCCGTCTGTGTGTCCCCTTTCCGGTCCTGGGTATAGGCAACAGTCCAGGCAGCGGCCTCAATGGCAATGAACAGCGCCGCCTTCCAGTAGCTCTCCGCGTAGACTTCACCCGCGCCGGGGATGAGGGCTGACAGTCCCGCCGCAATCCAGACGGATTTCCGTGTCGGCATCGGCTGCGCAAGCACGACATCCTGCACTGCCGGTCCGCTCCGGAGTTCCTTCATCCCAAACATGTCGACCTGCAGATTGCCGGTCACGCACTCCTCTACCACCCCGGTCTTCAACGCCCCCGGCAACGTCTTCCCGGGCTCCTCTGCCCATGCTGTCCCACACGACATGGTGAGCAATGCGGCAATCGCAGCCAATCCCGCACGCCGCAACAGTCGATCGATACCGATGCAATCCCTGTCGTCTTTCATGACGCCTTGATCCCCTTTCCTAGTCCAGATCAAACCCGAACAACACGCCGAAATAGATGCGCCATTCCTTCCCGTACCGGACAAATTGATCCCTGCTCCGGATGTACCGGTCAAAACTATCAAAGCCGTACGCTGCATTCAGAAATATCCTGGTGGGATAGGCATAGTAGGAGAATGCTTCCAGGCGCAGCTCAACGCCCACGTCCTTCTTCAGATCTTTCCAGCGCGGCTTGAAGTCCGTCCATGCATACCCCGCGTCTGCATAGACAGACGCATAGAGCTTGTCAAAGTAGAGCTGAAAGAGCCGGATATCGATGTTGTGCACAAGGGGAAACCGGTATTCCGCTCCAAAGGCCGCCATTTCATTTCCACCGATGGCGTAGAAGGGATAACCCTTCATTCCCACCAGCCCTCCTGCATAGAAATCAAAGAACTCATCCACAGGCGGACCCATGATGGAACCGCCACGGGCACTCAGAGACAACGTGTGGTTCTTGAAGAAGAAGGGCACATGTTCTTTCCACAAGAGCTCCACGCGCGTGAAGTTCACATCTTTGTAGAGGGGCTGGAGCCCGGTGGAGGTGATCTCGTATTCCCCGTCGCCGTTGAACTTGTTCCATTCGCGTCCGATACGCATCCGCAACTTCCGGCCGACAGGGTTGATCTCCTGGGTGCGCGAGGGGAGAAGCGCATCCACCCGCAAGGTCAGAGAAAGATCATTGGCGATGAGGTAGAGATCGCTGGAACTTCCCACCAGAGACGCCGGCGTGGTCTCGGGATTGATGAAGGATTCAATAATGGAGGTATACCGGCTGTGCATGTACCGCAGTTCTGCTGCCACGAATTGCGAGAAGAGGGGCTGGGAAAGCGCGAGATCGAATTCGAGCAGGTTATATCCCACATCCACCGGAATGGTGGACGCGGGAAGCGAGATGATGTTGTCGGTCTTGCGCGTGATATTGTATACTTCCACCGAGGTGACCGGCTCCAGGCCAAGGTCGTACAACAGCGGGAGGCGGCCACGGTAGGTGAACTGCAGGAAGAGATCCCTCTCGAGTTTGGCGTTGAGCGTCGCTCCTGCGAAGAACCCTGTCCTGTCCAGCACGTCGTTGGAGAAGACGTACGCCCCAGCCTTGATGACGTCGGTCCCCTTGCTCTTGGGGTTGTAATTGTCCACACGGATCACCGGGACAACGGAGAGACTTGTAAACGTACTCTTGTACGGCCGGGATTCAAACGGTGGAACGACCGTGTCATCATAGCCGCGGAGGGCCGCCCAGTCAAAGGAAGCCGCTTCACCGTCCGCAG
This sequence comes from Bacteroidota bacterium, assembly GCA_020846365.1. Classification (GTDB taxonomy): domain Bacteria; phylum Bacteroidota; class Ignavibacteria; order UBA10030; family UBA6906; genus JAGDMK01. The sequence continues at coordinate 9,207 of JADLEA010000179.1, read as the reverse complement.
ACGCCAGGATGGGCGCGAACCGGGGAGCGTGGCTCTCCTTACGAATGTACTGCGGAGTTCCCTCCGCCAGCACCGCCGGTTTGGGGTAGTGATACAACTTGTACCCGCCGGAAGTGTAGGCCGCGTAGAGCAAATCCCCTTCCTTGTTGACCGTTGGATAGAAGGCCCCTCCTACGACATTCGTCACCTGCTCTATCTGACCGGTCGCAACATCCATCCTGTACACATTGAAGATCCCCGTCCGATCCGAGCTGAACCAGAGTGTCTTCCCATCGTGCGAGAATTTCGCCGAACGTGCGTCATCCGCACCCGCAATGATGAATGCGATATCCGTCCCGTCCGGCCGGATCCAGGCAATGTCTCTTCCGTCTTTGATCGAATAATCAAAGACAATGCGTGAGCCGTCCGGACTCCATGCCGGGTTGTACACTTGCTCGCCCGAAGCATAGAGGGTGAGTTCGCGGTAATTTTCTCCGTCTACATCCGCGACAGCGAGATTCGAGCTTCCGTCTCTGGTGGTGACAAACGCGATTCTGGAGCCGTCAGGAGAGACGGCGGGATTGATGGCACGTCGTCCCCGGGTCACCCTCCGTTCCGCATCGGACTCGAGATCATACTCATAGATGTCGAACTGCAGAGACCAGTGTGGGTTGTCGCGCGTCGACTTGCCGTAATAGATCTTCTTTCCGTCGGGCGACCAGGCCGGCGCGGTGCGGACGCCCGGTTCAACAAGACGTTCCTTCTTTGTGGCAAAGTCATAGATAAAGAGAGACGAGAGTCCAAAATAGTCCCCGTTCTTTGCGCTCGTGAAGGCGAGTTTTGTCCCGTCAGGAGAGTAGACCGGATAGAGGTTGGCAAATCCCACCGTCGCGTCCGCTCGATTCCTGCCGGATAGCATCCCGGGCCGGTGCATGCTTTCAATCCTGAACAGTTCTCCCGGATCGATGACTTCGTAGAGCGAATCGGTGACGAAAGGCACCCCTTCGCGAAGGGAGGCACGGATGGGGGCGACCCGTTCGGCATAGTCGTGCGTAAGGCCTGCGCGCCACTCGTCATACACGTCGCGGCCGTTCTTTCCCACCGCACGCTCGATCGCGCCGTCGATAGTTACCGCGGTGAGACGGGCAAGCTCGCGCGAGATAGCCCGTACGGCATCCTCGCCGTATCGCTGTCCCAGGTATTGCACGAAGGCAAAGCCCGCGTTATAAGACGACTCGTTGCCGAGACTGGTCTTCCCGAAGACGCCCATCTGCTCCCACGTGAGCATAGTGCTGTCCAGTGCATACGAACGCAGGATCATGTCGCGATGGGTATCCCAGAAGTCGTACTGGAGTTCGCGCCGGTTGTGCTGGGCAACGCCTTCGGCGAACCAGGCAGGCACGACAAATCCAGAGAGCGGATACGAGGCGACAATGTTGGGATAGCCGTACAGCACGTCCACGCGCCGTTCCGATTCATACCCCAGCCACTGCAGATAGATGGCCGGCACCTTCCGCCCGAATTTCATGGATGTCTGGATCTGCACAATGTGCGTGAACTCGTGCGTGATCACATTCCGCAGCCAGTTGTGCGTGCCGCGCAGTTCGAAATCCATGCTCGGCGCATAGATCTCGATCTTGTTGTCGTAGAAGTACGCCGCGCCGTTGGAGATGTCGTCGTAGTCTTTCACGATGAAACTAACTTTCCCGTCCGGCTCGTGCTGGTAGAACGACGTCACGGGTCCGTAGATTTCCTCGGCGATCTTTGCGATCACACGGGCGGTGCGTTCGGCGCCTTCATGGTAATGGACGAAGAAATGGGGCGTGTCGATGGTGCGCCAGACCAGCTCGGGATGGGGAAAATCCTCCTGACCGGAGGCGGGCAGCACCGCTGCCAGTGACGAGAGGAGCACTACTGTGAGGCGACGCAGGCGGGACACGATGGGTTCCGGTTATTTCACAACGGCAATCTTAACGACAGTTGATCCGCTCCCGCCAGGTGATGCCGCGTCAATGTGCGCAAAATACACGCCGCTCTGCACCTGCGAGAGATCCCACACGACTTCATTGTCCAACCCGCCGGCCCCCGGACCGGTGAAGGACGTGACCAGGTCGCCGGCCATGTCATAAATCTTGATCTGCACTGTGGCCTGCTCCCGCACATAATACCGGATCGTCGTCTTCCCGTCGTACGCCGGGTTGGGCCAATTGTATGCGCGCGATGGAGGGAAGAACTCCGCCGAAATGGGTCTGAGAGGAATCATGCTTGCATCGAACCCGGTGTGCTCGGCGTCGCGCTGATGCTGCGCCCAGGGGTACAATCGCGCGTCGACCGGGAGCGAGGCCTTCCCCGTGAGCCATGCCGAAAGTGAGCCGTCATCCCCGGATGCAACCGCAACAACGATGGAGTCACCGGACGTGAAGACCGCTACGGATTGCTTTCCGGTTCCCGCGAGCAGCGGAAACCCGGAAGCCGTCTTCCCGGACCTGTCGACTGCGAAAACGAGTCCCCCGGTCGTGGCCCCCACGATGTCCACAATGCCATCTCCGTTGACGTCGCCCAGGACCGGCGAAGAGGACAGGGTGTCTTTCGTGGGGAGTGTAATGGGGAAATTGTCCAGGAGCGCTCCCGCATTATTCCACGCGAGGATCTGCCTCCCCGAGAAGACCACGATATCGCGCCTCCCGTCTCCGTCCACATCACCTAAAGCCGGTGGATCGGTCACCCGGTCCCCTGCCTTCACGGGAAATCCCGGTGCGGTGTCGAGCATGCCGTTGAGAAGATATGTCCATCCGTCGGTGGTGGACAGTGCGACCATCACCGAGGTGTCGTTCACGGCAGTCGCCACCGGTCCCGCAATCGGATGTCCGAACGTGCGCGTACGGTCGCCGGTGATGACCCCATTCGGGAAAATTCTTCCCCGTAAAGCCACGGACCCATCCGTGCCGGTGATGACAATGCCGTGGAGGCCGGAGAATTTGCTGACGCCCGCTACAGACGCAGTGGAGTCTGCAAGCACGAGATCTGAGGCGACAAGATCCCCGGCTTTCGAGACCCACGTCACCCGACCCACGTTGCTCGCCACGGCAAGCAGAGTGGCAGTGGGGACGGCATGGGTTTGAGCCAGGCCCGCCAGAGGCCGGATAAAGGCGTTCTCAGCAAGACTGTCGCCGTTTTGATCCGCGAGTCTGTAGGCACGAAGGAGGTATCCCCCGCTCCCGGATTCCGACACCACGAGTTCAGAGATGCCATCGCCCTCGAGATCGGTAATGGTGGCTCCGGACAGAAAACCCTTTCCGCCGACGTCTCCGGCGGCGACCTGCCCGCTGGATAGGCCACCATGCCATGCCGGATTCCCATCCGGGCCCCATGCATAGATCCGCTGGTCCGTTGACTGAACGGGGAGCGGTGAGGTATGCCCGGATCCACGTAACCCCGGCACCGCGCTCGTCGAAGTTGCGATGATCATTCCCGGAAGGCCCTGGGCTCCGAGCGGGGCGACTGTCAGCGCATTGGCGGGGAGCAGCCGTCCCGTCTGTTTCGGGAAACCGGCCAGCGGCATGATGGTTTCGTCGCCGACAGTCACCCGGACGGTCATACGAGGTCCGCGCCCGCTGAATTCCTCCATCACGACGTGAGCTATCGCGCCGTCGTTGCTCAACGTCGCAGGAAAGGTCGTCGCATCGAACCTGTTCTTGTTGACGGGTGAGTCATTCCCCTGATACCAGAAGTCCAGCGCGGTTCCGGATTCACTCCCACCGCCGGCTGACAGGAACGCGTATTCCCGTCCAATGTCCTGGGATCCATCAGCTTCCTCGAGGTCGACGCCCCGGCGCGTTATGTCGGCATTGATGCTATTGGTGGAAAGCCGCGACGCGATGACATTCTCGTCGATATGCCAGATCAGGATACCCCCATCGTAGAACACCCCTTCATCGTCCACCCCACCCGGGAGACTCCAGTCGAAATCTTCCACCCGGGTTATGGAACCCGCGAGCGATGTGACATCGTAGGCGTTGAAGCCGGCGGTGTCGCGTGCAAAGGTCTTCACAACGGTTGCGCCGTTGTCCACCATGGTAATGCGCTGGCCGTTGCGCTGCGGGTCGCGGTTGCGATTCTCAACGAGGTAATACTCCCGCGCGCCGATGGGAACGCGGTACACGGTGTCTGCGAGTGCCACGGCGGGCAGGGAGAGGACGGATGAGCCATGCGGCACGGTGATCGGATCGATCCACCCCAACCAGTACTTCTCCCATGCGGAAGGTTCAGGCGGGAAGACCCCGCCGAAACTGAAAAGAGATTCGCCGTCCATGAGCCCGAAACGCCCTATCGCGGTGCGTCCGGTTTTCGTATCGAACAGGTCAGGCAACCCGAGGTAGTTCCCGAACGACGCGCAGAGCAAACCGTTGATCCCGAATTCGAGAAACACGTCGCCGGTAGCGAGGGAAAGCGTTCTGCTCTCTGTCTCGGGAACGACGAGCGAGTTTGGTATCAGAAAGGATCCCCCCTGCACCGGTATGCCAGCGGAACCATGAGCGTCCTGGAACGCTCCGCTGCCGAGATAGAGCGAAGGTATGTCAAGCGGCGCGGGGTCATAGCCGAGGGAAGACACAAGGTCGATATCGCGGCCGACGCCGGCATGGAAAACCACGAAGGCATCGTAGCTCGCAAACTCCGTGAACAAGCCGAGAGAGTCTACCTTGCGCCATGTGTCTCGCGCAAGATCGGCCACGGGTGTGTTCGGGCTGTTCTTGGCAGGGCTGTACCTGCCCATGACATCGGGGAGCGTGATCACCTGGGGAAGGAGCGCGGTGCGGATGATCACCTTTCCCTTGGAGACCTGCCCGTAGTACGAGGAGAGAAACTCAAGGTGATGCTCGAAATATGCCGCGTTGCGAGGGGGGGCATCGATCGGGACATCTCCCGATGTTACCGTGGAGAGATCGAAATGTCCGTCACCGGACGTACGCTGATCGGAGTCTTGCTGAAACTGCACCATGACGGCAAGGACATCCACCGTGTCCGGCCCGGCGGCGAACTCCCGGCGAGCCGTTATCGCATCAGCTCGTGAAGCGACAAAGGCATGATCGAGGGACTGGGCCTGTGCAAAGAGGGGCAGGACCAGCGCCCACGCTGCTCCCAACAGACTTTTCATGCTGAAGGCTAAATGCTGAATTCTCAGTTCCGGGTTCCTATTCTCCGCCGCCCCAGGCAATGAGGAGCGAGAACCGGATCGTGTCCGAAAGCGGATGGTCTTCCGCCGCGGAGATATAGCTGAAGTCAAACCCGTAGATATCATACCGGATGCCGGCGCCGAACGTGAGGAACTTCCGGCCTCCGAAATCCGGGTCCTCATAGAAGTAGCCCATGCGGAGAGCGATCAGACGGTCGTACCAATATTCAGCGCCGCCGCTCACGATGACCTTCTGGAGACCACTTCCGTCGCCCCATGCCGAAATCAGTGCCTTATAGAACGGGTCGGAGGTCTGGTCTTCATTCCTGCGCACCAGCAGGCGGCTAAAGTCCAGCGCCAATTGCAATTCATTGACTTCATCATCCAGGACCTTGTAGCCGAGCCCGAGGCGGAGATTCGTCGGCAAGGGGTCTGCCTGATCCGCATCCACATATGTGACCTTTGGCCCGAGGTTAGAGAGATTCACGCCGAGGCTGAAGCGGTTCCCGATGTCTCCGAGCAAAGGCACATCCAGCTTCGTCGGCCTGTACATGAGTGCCAGGTCAAAGCTCATGGTGGATGCAATGCCGTTGCCCTGCTCGGTCTCCGTACCGATCGGGGAGAGGGCACTGTGAATGAACCGGAGGTTGACCCCCACGCCCAGGTCTTCCGCGACCCTCGTGGCATAACCACCGGTGACGGCGTACTCGAAGGCCTTGAACTTGCCGATGGGGGTTGGGCTGTCGGATCCCGTGACAATGAATTCACCCAGGCTGAGATATGTCACGCTCGCCCCGATGGTTCCCCCGATGGCGTCGATATCCATCCGGTAGTTCAGGTGATCGTAGAACAGGTCCGGCAGATTGAACTGCGGGAGCCAGTTGGCGTGCGTGATGCTCACTTCCTGTCCCTTGAGGAACGCCAGCGCTGCAGGGTTCCAGAAGATTGCAGACGCGTCGTCCACCACGCCGGTCCCCGATTCTCCCATCCCGGATGCGCGGGAATTGGGTGCTATGAGGAGGAATGGAACTGCGGATTCCCCCTGCGCCTGCGCGTCACTACACAGTCCGCCTACGGCCGACAGGATCAGCGCAAGCACCACCAGTGTTCCGAATGATTTCCAGGTCTTCATGTTGAGACTTCCTCCTAATCTGAACAATACTGTGCCTAACCACTCCTTCACTATCACCGCAGGACCGTCAGCTTGCCGAGTGCTTCGCTGGCAAACCTGCCGTCCGTCGTTCGTACCACGAGCTTGTACAAATATACGCCATTTGCCAGGAGATCGCCATCCCGGTCCCGCCCATCCCACGGAATCCGCACCATGGGTTCCCCCTGGGCCGACGACTGGATCGATTGGATGAGCCGGCCAGCAAGGGTGTAGACTTTCACCTCTACATCAAGAGGAGCATTGAGGTTCTGACGGAAGGTGAACAGGGTCTCGTTAGGAAACGGGTTCGGATAGTTGAACACATCGCTCACGCTGAGTTTGTCCGAAGATGACACTTCGAAATGCGTTTCTGTCAGCGTTGAATTGTTGTAAGAGTCCCACGCCCGCACGCGGACCGTGTTGCGGCCGGCAGGCAGATTGGTGAGGGGGTATTGGACCGTACCCTCTCGATAATCATCCCGGGTGCTCGAGTAGAACTCCGTGATATCCTTGCTCTGAATGGCGTTGTTGATCCAGGCCTCTATTCTGTGACCGATCCCTGCCGTGGAGGTATTGACACCGCTGGAGTCGTGCAGATCGGCGATGAGCATCGGCTTTTCGGTCACCACGTCTCCCGGCCGGAAACTCCGGCTGTCGAGATACAGGTTCACGACGGGTCCATCACCATCGTCGCCTGCGGTGGAATCGGTTCCGCTGACACGCATCAGCCCGGTAAATCCTGCGCCGTCCGTGACGCTGTTCGAGAAATATGCCGCCACGCGCCCACGCCCGGAAGTGTCGGCATACGAAATGTCCTTGGGAACGATGAACGCAGCCCGGAATTTCCCGGCAGTAATCGAGTTCTCTCCGCGGTAGATCGTCCCACCGGTGGAGACATAAGCCCAGTTGACGTTGGCGTAGAAGTTGAGAATCACCTTTCGTCTGCTGGCGTCGTTCACGCGTAATTGGAGTACGCCGTTGAACGTGGTATCGATGGCATTGTCCACAGTACGGACGGTCCCGCTGACCGAGACTTTGCTGAGCGCCCTGAGCGTGATCGGCGTCTGCCGCGGTACGCCCCCTACACTGTCCACCGGCTCCCCGTTGATGCTGTCAATGACCGCGTAGCGCTCCGGAAAGACCAGCCGTGTCGTGGGGTCGCCCATATAGAAGAACTTCTGATCGTTTGCGGTGTTTCCACGAGATGCCTTGAACATGAACAACGCCGACGCGGGCCGCTCGACGACAACGCGGCCGTATGCGTCCCGGCCAAACAGGCGAAGGTAGATCCCTCTGTTCAACTCCGCATTCCCGGAGGCAAACACTTTGCGCGATGCGGAGATCACGCCCATCGCGCCGCCGTCGACTTTGTTCATCAGGAGCTCGGCGCCAGCGTAGCTCCGGGGGTCGTCAAACTGCGAGAAGTTGCAGGTGGCCAGAATGAAGAGGGCAAACCGGTTCCGGTTCGTCATTGCAGGAATCGATGTCGTGACCTCAAAGATCCTCTCGTGCGCCCAGACGTTCGGATTCCCGTGTCCCGAGTAATTTAGAATGAGAACGCCCTGATTCACCTGGTCGATAATATCCTGGGCAGCACCCGGTTTCCTTCGGCCCAGGGCTGAGAATACTGTGGGATACTCGGCAATGTATACTTTCCGCTTCTCAAAAATCTCGGGTGTGTAAATCGGAGAACTGAGCGTTTCGGCATCATCGCTGTGTCCCGTGCCGTCCTCGCGTTCAGTGGTCCAGCTGTCGTCCCCGATGTACAGGATGCGCATCTTCCACGCATCACTGACGCTCTCTTCTTTGTACCGGATGATTTTGTCAACAACGGCATTCGCCTCTGCCAACGATCGCGAGGAGATCCTCCCCGTGGCCAGATATGGCGCGGTCCCGGTCCCGAATCTCGCGAAGTAGTCGTCCGTGCAATAACTATCGATCTCGTGGCGCGACTCCCCGGTTTGCCAAGTAGGCACGTAGCTCGATTTCGCTCCCAGGATTCCTTTGTAATCAAAGGACGCGCCGCCGAACAAGAGCACGAACATGGGGCGCGGAGTCCAGTTCTCGTACGCATACTTCAGGTAATCCCGGATCGCAGTAATATCCGGTAGCCCTCCCCCGAACTCGTTGTACACCGCGGCGACATCTACGACGATCGTCTTGAGCCCGCCATTTTCCGGTTGCTCCCGGTAGGCCTTGAGCCGGTCTGCTGCCGAGCGGAATTCCTGACTGGTCAGGATAATGAAGTCTGCGCCATCAGCGTAGCCGCGGAGATCCTGGTTGGTCATCTTCTGCGGGGCGGCGGGGGTCTTCCATGCACCCGTGGCTGTTGCCCAATACGTCGAGACTCGTCCTTCCCGGACGGAATCCCTGAACACGTAGGACCCTGTCACGCCGGAAACCAGCCGGACATCCGCCGGATCGTCCACCCGGAAGATCATGGGACGCGACGCAAACTGCTGGAGGCGGTATTCTGCAATGCCTGTGACATCGGGCGTCGTGAATCGCAAGCTGTTGTTCACTCCCCAGAGCATACGCGGATAGAGGATTTCCACCCAGTCAATCCATGCTTCCGACGACGTGCTGCTTGAAGTGAATGCGACATGGAACTGGCTGGTGTTGGCATTCAAATTGGATGAACCGTTGACTTCGAACGTGCCGGCAGTCGCCATAACATAAGCTATGAATTGGGCAGAAGGAAGCGTGTGGGTACCGAGGGTTGCGCTTCCATCTGTGATGGTGAATCGAGGAAGCGTCTCGTCGCTGGCCACCAGCGTGTAGCGATACGTGATCTGTTCGTTCGGCACGAGGCCGGGGAGGACATTGACGTGAGTGAATGCTCCGCTGGGACCGTCCATCGACTGTCCGTACCAGTCTTTCCCCGACCCCAGTTGATTGCTCTTTT